>DAHVVW010000019.1 GCA_027357125.1 Clostridiales bacterium | reverse complement strand
GCGGGTGAGCTGCCTAGCCGGGGGCTTGGTCTTATCTTTATCTTTATCTCGCATGGGTGTTTCCTTTCTGTGAACTACTCTCCATTGAAATAGAGAGCTTCAAGATTCTAGGCGACTAAGGTGTTTAGATATAATTGTGCTGAAGGAAGTTTTGGGTTCGCTTGGAAGTAGTTTACTGCATCTTCGGCTAACGGTCAAAGAAAGGGTACGCTTTCCCCAACTCCAACATACCCTATAAAAAAGCGAGCAACTTTCAACGTGTAAGCAAAGAGACGGGAGGAGAGCACGGTGAAGTTCGGTGGACAAGGATCCAATGATTTTGGGCCCATCGTACCGCAAGGATTCCCTGGGCAACCGCCCGGTGGACAACAGGGTCAGGTTGGTCCGGGACATTATGATCAAGCTTACGGTCAGGGACAGATGGGTCAGTATATTCAGGGCTTCGGCCCAGGACAATATGGTCCAGGACCGTCCCCGGGCGGCTCAATCAGGAATACCCTTGGATCAGGCCTCAAAAGCAGCGGTGTCTTTCAAAAGGACGGGCAAATAAATAATTTACGCGGGGGTTTTATCGGCCCCAAACAGCCACCCGGAATGCAGGGAGCACCAAATGCACAGTACCAGGCTGGATATCCCCAGGCGGGACAGCAGGGGTATAATCAAGGTGCCATGCCCGGCCCGGGTGCCTGGGGTGGCAATCAAGGAAATGGGGGCGGGGGTAGAGGTCCATTTGCTTTCTTAGGCAGTGGTTCGGGCGCAGCCCCAAGCCAGCCTCGCCAATTGATTTTGCTGGGAGCTCAGCCGGGAATCACAGGCAACGGGATTGCTACAATTTCCCCTGACAATAGTTTTATGCTGGTAGCCAATCTGCCTCCCCCTGCTAATTTTTCTGCAGGGCAGGGCATGTCTTCCTATGCAGCTTATCTGGTAGATAAAAAAGGGCAAACCGGTTTTTTGGCTGGGGTTTTAAGGCCTGTGGGCAATGGGGTTTATCAGACCCAGTTTCGCAGTTCTGTCCCCCTCCACCATTATGAACGCGTGGTGGTGTCGGTGGAAAATCCCGGTCAATTGGGGCAGGCACCAAACGGCCCGATTATTCTCAAAGTACAAGAGCCCAAAGGAGCTTCCGCTTTCATTAACCCTGTGAAAAATGCCGGAGGTTCAATCTGGCGCAAGATTACCGGGCTATTCCAAAGAAGCCCGAAAACTCCGGCGGTGCCGGAAGGGGCCGTAGAGCTGCCGCTTGAGGGCGCGGCCACATCCCTTCCAGAACAGGGTTCTGCCCTCTAATTTACTATACTACACTAAGAAGAAGCTTACCTCTAAGGGGGAGCTTCTTCTTAGTATTAACGCACCACCAGTCTATATTAATACGAGAATTAGGATCAAAATGGCCATGAGCCCAAGCGTACTCAGGATTACGGTAATCCCAAGGGTGGCGGAGCTTACTTGGGCCAGCAGGATGTTAGAAGAAAAGGCAACTAGAAGAAAGAGGGCGACAGACAAAAAACCTGCTCCCACGGTAGAGTTCTGAAACAGGGAAGAAATGCGCCTAAACCCGTAGTCCCATACTTCCGGCCTTGTTGTGGGGCCGGGCTGCTTTGGCCTAGGCGGGGGAATTGTGTAAGTCATGCAGCGCTCCTCCGTTCTTTTCAGGAGTGCTAATGGTGTTAATGGGGCAATTGCTTAAACCAGTGTGCCCGCTTATTTGTGGCTGGCAGCCTGGCGTCCCTGCGCCTGCGCGTTCAACGAGAAATTGAGCAAAAAGTAAGCTCAGGGCTATGATGAGGTTTCCGGGTGCTCCCGGGATTTCAAAGAGCGGAACGTTAAATGAAGTGTCGGGGCTGCCGTCAAAAGGGGCAAAGGGTGCAGTAACCACGAGGGAGACACTTAGATTGTCCGGGAAGAGTGGTTCATCCCCGCCCACAGGGCCGCGGCCTTGACCGGCGGAAGTGGCGTTTGCCGGAGAGGGGGGAAGTGGGATTTGTCCGGCTGCTGCTGCCTGCATTAATTGGGTTAGCTCAGGTAAGGTCAGGGTAAGAGGATATAATTCCGGTACTGGGCGTGCAGGCAAGGGGGGATGAGCGAGCGAACGCTTAAACAGAAAAGTCATTAAAATGTTGAGCCCGGCGATGATTAACCCTCCGAAGTAGAGGTCAGTCTTAGCCAGGGGAAAGAGCATGGCGCTGACAGGGCTAAACGGAAGATTGCAGCGAATGGGGCTGTCCACTAAAACGGAAAAAGAGAAGGGAGTTGTCGGCAAAGGGGGACGAACTGAGTACATGTCAGCCATACTTCCCCCTCCTTCCCTAAAACCAGCATTTGACGATAACCCATCCTCCCAGACATAAGATGATTAAGAATGCCAGCAGAGTGACAGGATGAGTAACATCATTTATTAGGATAGGACCGCTATAGCCGTTTGGCCTCAACTTGTACCCACTTCCCCATTACTGTTGTCCGGGCAGTTTAAAGTTAGGAAGTTTTACGCCCTGGGGCATTTTGAAGTCAGGAGGAATTTCCATCGAAGGCATTTGCTTGCCACCGCTGATGCCGTTTAAGATCTGCTGGGCCATATTCTTCAGTTCTTCCGGTAAAGGAAGCTGGTCTGCGCTGGGCATACCATGAATAGCGGTGGTTAAAGCCAGATTTACCATAGCCATCATTTTTTCATACTTTTGTTGCTGGATGAAAAAGGCTTTGATTAAAGGATGTTTATTGATCAAACGGATCTTGAGATCAAGGAGGGCTAAGGCGTCTTTTTCCGGCACAACCTTACTAATCATTTGCGCGGCAATAAGCTGCCGTTCTTTGTCCTGGTACTGCTTAAAAGCTTCGTTACCGGCGGGATCTGAGGCAATGGCCGCCTCGGCTGCCTTGAGCCCTTGCGCTTCCGGGGTTTGGGCCAAAAGCTCCCCCAGTTCACGTGCTTTATCAATATAGCTCATATACCGAATACCTCCTTTTATTGAAGAAAAGCCGCGTTCCTTCTACCTTATACTAAGGTATGCTCAGGGAAGCTGCCGGGTGAAAAGCTATCATATCCGGAGCAGGAAACAAGCGCTTGGTTGTAGAAACTGAATAGAGAAAGGAGGTGGCCGGAATATGCGTACTTATCGTTTGCAGGTCCGTCTGTTGCAAGCGGCTGTTTCACTGGCTCTGATCGTTTTAATTGCCGGCTTTAGTGGTGTTTTTAACGGGGGAGCAAAACCGAATCCGGCAACTGTCGGAACACCTGGGAGTACAGGGGATAGTACACCCGTGGTCAGCAATCCCAAGATTGTAGCTCTAGGGGATTCGTTTACGTACGGTTATCCCGGCGGGCCGGAGCAAGCGTGGCCGCGCCGCCTGGAGGAATTACTGCAGGCTCCTGTTGTTAATAAGGGCCAAGTAAAACAAACCGCTCAGAACCTGTTTGAGCGCTTTGACCAGGATGTCCTGACAGAAAAACCGGGCCGGGTGATTATTTTTGTAGGTACAGGGGATGCCCTTCAGGGAGTCAAAGCGGAAACTTACCAGAACAATGTCAAGGGGATGGTGGAAAAAGCCAAATCCAACCATATCATTCCGGTTTTAGCCTTGCCCCTTCCTTATCCTGGCTCCAAGCAGGAGGTGCAAAAGTCTATCACTGACATGAGGGAATGGATGCTTAACTTGGCCCAGACTGAGCAAATCTTAGTCCTCGATTTCGCAAGCGTTTTATTTGACCAAGAGGGTAAAGGGATTAAGGAATTGTTTGCTGATGACAATTATCCTAATAATAAAGGGTATGAAGAAATGGCAGCATATGCTGCCCGCGTGCTGAAGTAAGAAGAAAGGTTAGGCTGAATGCACCAGGCTTAAGAGGGCAAAGAAGATGAATCCGATCACAGCCCCAAGCAGGGCGTAATGGGGATGGCGTTCGCGTGCGAGGGGCCACAGCTCGGCATAAACCAGAAAAGCCATGGCTCCGGCGGCAAAAGCCAGGAAAAAGGCAAGCGAGTTTTGGATGGCTTGCAATCCCACTATTCCCAGGAAAGCGCCCAGCGGGGTGAAAAAGGCGATTCCAAGATTTAAGAGTAATATCTTCCAGGTGCGAATGTTGGCCATGCGCAGGGGAGTGGTGGTCGCCATTCCCTCCGGAAGATTATGGAGGGCAATAGCTAAAGCGATCAACAGGCCCAGTTCTGGGGTGGCTTCCTGGCCGACCGCGATTGCCATCCCCTCGGGCAGGTCGTGCAGAGCAATCCCCGAAGCTACCAGGAGCCCGATGCGTTTCAGGCGCTGACGGCGTGAAAGGGGCAGGGAACTGCCAGGGCGGTTAATTTGGTGATCTGCGGCTTTCATGAACAAAAGTCCCAGGCCTATCCCTAATAGTACTTGAACAGGCGGTCCGATTTCCCAGGCCATTGGCAGTAAATCGACCGCAACCACAGCCAGCATGACTCCCCCTGCTCCGGCTAAGAGAGTAGCGAGCACCCGTTCCTCCGGTTTGCCCAGGAGGAGGACAATGATACTGCCCAAGGTCGTGGCCAGGCCCGCAATCGTGCTCATACGCAAGATTTCCAGGATATCCTGCAAGGATCACTCCTCCTCGAAACTAAGAGTAAGCTTTCAACTTAGCGCTATCAACTTTGCTATTGCATGCTATGAAAGCTTTTTCACAAATATGTTGCAAAATGTGTTTTAATTCTCTGTTCTTTCGGCAAAACTCTAATTAATTAGAGAGTTGTTGCGGGAGAAAGAGGGTTTATATTTTGTTACAGAGAATAACCTTAAAATATTGGATCGTGGCTGTGGTGTGCCTGATGCTTGCCTATTTGCTTAGTATAAATGCTGCGCCCGGTTTAAGCGCTCAATCAAACTCAGAACTGAGTTCAAACTTAGAACTGAATTCCCCAATAAATTCTGCGCAACCCCTTATCCGCTTTCATGTGTTAGCTAACTCAGACAGTGCGGAGGATCAGGCTTTGAAATGGGCTGTGAGGGACAGGATTCTTAGCGAGTTGTCCCCCCGCCTTGCTAAGTCTGGATCGCTGGAAGAGTCCCGGCTCCTGCTCCAGGAATTAAGACCGGAAATGGAGCGCTTGGCAGGAGTAGTGGTAAAGGAGTACGGGTATGACTATGGGGTTCATACCGAGTTCGGGCACTTTCTCTTTCCCACTAAATCCTACGGGTCGTTTGTCTTGCCGGCTGGGGACTATGAAGCCTTAAGGGTGGTGATCGGGCAAGGGCAGGGAGCGAACTGGTGGTGTGTGCTCTTTCCTCCGATTTGCTTTGTGGATATTGAACATTCGACCGCTGTGCCGGTAGACGGCAAACCGGGAGTACCCCTGAAACAGCCAGTGGTAAAGATATGGATCTGGGAAAAAGCAAAAGAGATTCTCGGGCGTTAAGCCTGGGAATCTCTTTTGTTATTTTAAAGGATAGCAGATTATAACCCCAGTATGTCTTTGAGTTTACGGGACTGGGTGCGGCTCACCGGAATTTCGCTGCGCTCATGGTCGTCAACGACCACGGTGTATGTCCCGTTGAAATACGGAATCAGTTCGCGCATGCGCTGGATGTTAACCAGATAACAACGGTGCGAACGGAAAAACATGTTGGGGTTAAGCCTCAACTCTAAATCGCGCAAAGTAAATCTCGTCAGGTAAGAGTCTTTCTGGGTTTTGACATAGACATTGTCTTTGTCGGTGTAGATATAAATGATTTCATCCTGGCGGAGCAGAATGGTTTTCCCTCTTTGCTCTACTGGAATAACTTCGAGAGGCTTGACATTAGTGCCGTCTGTTTTGGCTGCAGCCGAAGATTTTTTTGTTCCGTTCGCACCTTTGAGCTGACGCACTTTGTTGAGGGACTCTTCCAGCCGTTTAGGATGAATCGGTTTGAGCAGGTAGTCCAAAGCGTTCACTGCAAAAGCCGGAAAAGCATACTCTTCATGTGCAGTTGTGAAGATAATTGCCGGTGGGTCCGGTTTATCACGCAATTGTGCGGCCAGGTCGATTCCATTCAAACCGGGCATGTCAATATCAAGAAAAATAACAGAGTAATCCACGCTGTTAATCAATTCTAAAGCTTCCAGTGCATTGGCTGCCTCTCCGACTACCTGAATATCTTCGAAAGGCTGCAGTAAATACCGAAGTTCTTTGCGGGCCGGGGATTCATCGTCAACCAGCAAGGCTCGAAGTTTCAAGTGACCATACCTCATTTCTTCTCCTTAGATTGGAATGTATTAATACTTTGCGCATTACCTTACTAGGGTTTTAGAGTTTTAATAGAGACAGTATCTTATTTAGACATTTCTAAAAAGAATCCTTTAAGATTCATAAATTTTATTCTTCTCAATTATACCACAGAAAAACCCATTTGGTGCATTTAGGACGTAAGGGCAAGAATCCTCCCCATTTCAATGGGGAGAAAAATTGCCTGCCGTAGTTTAGCACTATATTATGTATATAAAATTTTGCGATTAAACTTGCGCCACTTAAAAAGCAAGCACAATAGACCCAGCATTAAACTTGGAATCGAACCACGAACATCGAACCACGATTTTCGAGTAGGACCTGTACTATTTTTACGGACAAAGCATAAGAATTATAAGAACAAGCAGGGCTAGTCGATAAAGGGGGCGAAGTAAATGCATAAAAACGGCAAACTTCAGACAAAAGTTTTTTTTAGGACGGTCCTAACCGGTGTTATTTTGAGCCTGAGCATTTTTTATGTAGCTGGGTGCGGGACTTTGGAAACTCTGCTCAAGAGAGATGCCCCCGCGACAACCTTAGGGCAATGGGTGGGGGGGAAAACGGAAGCACCTGCCTCGGGTACTGAGGGCAAAACAGTAAGCCTCTATTTTGCGGATGCTTCAGGCAAATACTTAATTAAGGAAGAAAGAACCTTGCCTAAGACCGTGAGCATTGCGCGCGAGACGGTTAACCAATGGCTGAAAGGGCCGGCTGCCAAGGACGGAGGAAGTCAGACTGCGGTTACGCCGGGGACAGCCCTTCTGGACATAGCCATCAAAGACAATATTGTAACGGTAGATCTGAGCAAAGAATTTCTGGAGCAGTACACAAAAGTTATACCAGAGGTAACTTTGTACGGGTTAGCCAATACTTTAACCCAATTCCCGACAGTTAAGGAAGTGCGCGTACGGGTCGAGGGCAAAGCCCTGACTAATTATGCCGGGATAGATATTTCTCACTTAGGGAGTAAAGCCAGCCTGGTCAAAGGAAATGTAGCCGCCACGAATGATAGCACTGAGTATGTCCAACCTAAAAACGGCAGTGCGCTCCCGGAATCTCCAAGCTCTATTAATCTTTTTGCTTATCCGCCCACCTCAACTTAATTAGCTCCCCCTGAAATAGTCCTTTTATTGGCCCTCAGAATAGAGGGCCTTACTTTTTTAAAAGGAGGGCAGTAGTCTTGTAAATTTAAGTACAAGCAAGGAGGTTTTTTGGCTTTAGTGTAGAATTATTAGCTTAACAACCTTGTTTTAACGCTGTTTGGTTAAAGGAGTTTGCTTCGGAGAGTTTGCTTCAAGGGGGAAACAGCGCGCATGGACAGCGGGCAGCTTGATATTTACTTAGGAAAGATTCGCAGTAAGGATGATCTTACATACCAACACTGTGGCAAGTCCGCAGAATATGCACTGCGTCTGGGAGAGGTTCTTAATCTCTCGTCGCAGGAGTTAATCCAGCTTAGGACGGCAGCGATGCTGCACGACCTGGGCAAAATTCGAGTGCCGGATGAGATCCTGCTTAAACCGGCCGCTCTGACAGAAGAGGAATTCTCTTTAATCAGGTGTCATCCTGCCTGGGGAGCGGAAATGATTGAGCAAGAAGAGAATCCACAATACCAGGATGTGGCTGATATTATCCGTCATCACCATGAACGCTATGATGGCTTGGGTTATCCGCAGGGATTAGCTTCTGCCCAAATTCCTTTTCTGGCTCAGATTGTAGCGCTTGCGGATGCTTACGATGCTATGACATCTGACCGCCCTTACCGCGCAGCCCTCCCGCACAACAGAGTACAGGAAATTTTGGTTGAAGAGCGGGGCAGGCAGTTTCAGCCCGAACTAGTAGACAGGTTTTTGGAATTAATCTGCGCTTAGCATAAGGTTAAGTTTTTCCCACCGGGAGAATATGCCGTGTGGGTTTTTTCTTTAGCTTGCACTTTTTTACATAAAAATTAATATAATTTAAGGTGCTTAGAATCATAGATACCTTTTACAACAATTTGTCGAATCTTTGGGGGGTACGGGGGTACGACCTCCGAACGGTATTTTTCGCAGCTACACTTGACGGTAGAAAAATCTGTGGTAAGCTTCGAAGGGGATGCCTGCCAGAATTCAAAAAAAGGGTGGAGACTTGTGAAAAAGCAGCGTATCATCGGGATGTTCGACTCTGGAGTCGGGGGTCTAACCGTCATGAAGGAAATCCTCGACCACATCGCAGATGTCCGGATTATTTATGTGGGAGATACAGCCCGCGTTCCATACGGCAACCGCACTTTAGAGGAACTTACCCGTTTTGGGGAAGAGATCCTTACTTTTTTAATAAGCCAGGGAGCAGAAGTTATTGTAGCTGCCTGTAATACTAGTTCGGCGACCGCCCTGCCCGTGCTCAGGGAAAGGTTCGATATTCCTTTGATCGGAATGATCGAGCCAGGTGCACGTCTGGCGGTCGAAAGCACGAAAGAGGGCAGGATTGGACTCATAGCTACTGAAGCCACTGTGCGCAGCAAAGCGTATGCTTCAGCAGTGAGCAAAGCCTTGGCCAAGGGTTTGCTGCCGCAAGATAAAAAGTTGCGCACAGCTTGGCAGCATGGCGAACAGCCCATTGTTTTAGTGAAAGCGCAAGCGTGTCCGCTGTTTGTGCCGCTAGTGGAAGCAGGTTTGTCAAATTCGGCTGAAGCCAGGGGAATTGCCCGTACTTACTTAGAACCGATAGCACAGGCAGAAGTAGATACAGTTATTCTGGGGTGCACGCATTACCCGTTCTTAACCCCGGTCTTACGTGAAGTGTTGGGGCATCAGGTGGTGTTTGTAGATCCAGCCTTGGCTGTGGTGGAAGAACTGCAGGAGCTTCTTTACCGCTTAGATGTGCGTGATGCAGCAGATACCTCGGCAGTAGTTCAGAGCAATTGGCGTGTCCGTTATTTTGTAAGCGGAGACCCCGGGCTGTTCAGACAAGTAGGAAACACCCTCCTGCACGAGCCTATCGCAGAAGTGCAGAGGATAAGCTGGGGGGAGTGAATTCGAGGTTCGAGGTTCGAAGTTGATGTTAGAAGTACTAAATTCTATATATTTTAAGTGCCTTGAAACTCTTTTAGCATAGGTTTATTATAAAAAAGAGATGTTATAGAATGGGTGAGCCTTTTGCTCACCCTAAAGTATTATAGTCATATAACTTTAGGAGAGAGTAATGAGTAAGATCGGGATGACGACCACGGTGCCCGTGGAAATAATATATGCGGCCGGAGATACTCCAGTTGATCTCAACAATATCTTCATTACGAGTACGGAAGCGATGAAGCGGGTAGAAGAGGCTGAACTGGCCGGGTACCCGCGCAATGTGTGCGGCTGGATCAAAGGGCTTTATTCAACGGCTTTGATGAATCCGGACATCTGTCGCATTATTGCCGTGACCCAGGGGGATTGCAGCAACACGCACGCCCTCATGGAGACTTGGTCAGTGGAAGGACTTGAAATACTCCCTTTTGCTTTCCCTTATGACCGGGATGCGGACATGCTGCGTCTGCAGATAGACAAGCTTATTGCAGCCCTGGACACGACCTGGGAAGAAGTGGGGAAGCAAAAAAAACGTCTCGATCAAGTGCGCTCCTTGGCGTGGGAAATTGACCGCCTGACTTGGGAAGAGAACAAAGTGAGTGGGTTTGAAAATCATTTGATGCTTGTTTCATGTTCGGATTTTAACGGAGACCCGGAAGGGTTTGCCCGGGAGATGGAAGAATTTATCTCTAAGGCGCAAGACCGCGCTCCTTTGCCTGAACGTTTGCGTGCGGGCGGAAAGCATAAAAAGGAGCTCCGCCTTGGATTTATCGGGGTTCCTCCGATTTTTACCGACCTGTATGATTTTATTGAGGGGCAAGGGGCCCGTGTGGTCTTCAATGAAGTGCAGAGGCAGTTCAGCATGCCGTTTGCTACCACTGATATCGTGGAACAGTACCGCCTGTATACGTATCCTTACCCGGTGTTTGGCCGGATTAAGGATGTTGCCATGGAGATTGAGCGGAGGCAGCTTGACGGGATTATCCATTATACTCAGAGTTTTTGTTATCGTCAGATTGAGGATTTAATTATCAGGAAAAGGCTGGATTGTCCTATGCTTACGATAGAAGGGGAAAACCCAACAGGCCTGGATGCGCGTACGAAAATGCGCCTGGAGTCTTTCCTACAGATGCTTCAGGATTAAGGGGGCGAGGAATCTGCCGACTACTGTATGCGGGGTGGATTTGGGGAGCAGAAGTGTAAAAATAGCCGTCATGGAGGGTAAAAGGCCGGAGGAAGCGCAAATCACCCGCCTGGAAAGGGTTGACACGATTAAGTTTTACCGGGAGTATGGGCGCAAGCAGGAAGAGAAGCTGAAGGTAGATTTTGCCGCGCTTGGGCTTTCAGACGTGGATAGAGTGGTGTCGACCGGGTATGGCCGCAATACGCTTGAACTTGCAGGCGGAGAAGCAATTCCTGAACTAAAGGCCCACGTCCTGGGAGCAGTTTGGCAAACAGGACTCCGTGATTTTACTTTAGTCGATCTTGGAGGGCAGGACAGCAAAATCATCCAAGTGTCCAAAGGGAAAATGGTGGATTTTCTCACGAATGACAAATGTGCTGCTTCCTCCGGGCGCTATCTGGAAAATATGGCTGCTGTCCTCGGGATTACGCTGGAAGAACTGGGCCGCTATGATGCTGACCCGGTAGAGTTAAGTTCGACTTGCGCGGTGTTCGGGGAAAGTGAATTAATCGGCCGGATTGTCGAGGGCTATTCTATTCAAAGGCTGGCTGCCGGAGTTAATGCTACGATTATTAAGCGCATTTTGCCCCTGCTCCGGTCTTTTCCGGGGAAAACTCTTATTTTCACCGGCGGGGTAGCGCACAATCCGGCTGTGCGCAAGCTGCTGGAGGAAGGTAGTGGGCGGGAGGTGATCATGCCGCCGGAGCCGCAGTTTAACGGGGGAATCGGCTGCTGTATTCATGGTCTCCAGAGCTAAAGATTTTGATTTTGGGAGAAAGAGGGGAGAAAAGTGAAACGGATTCATGTACGTGAGATTAGTGAAGCTGTAGAAAGACTCTGCATCGGAGCCAACTATGACCTGGGTGCAGACATCATGGCCGGGTTTAAGAGTGCTTTGCAAACGGAGAGTTCTCCTTTAGGGCAAGAGGTTTTGGCACGCTTGATTGAAAACGCAGAGATAGCGCATGAAGAACGGGTGCCGATGTGCCAGGACACAGGAATGGCCGTAGTCTTTGTGGAAATTGGGCAGGATGTGCAAGTAGTGGGCGGGTCTTTGGCTGAGGCCTTAAACGAAGGGGTGCGGCGCGGCTATGACAAAGGGTATTTGCGCAAATCTGTGGTTAAAGACCCATTTGAGAGGGTTAATACCGGGGATAATACTCCGGCAATTATTCATTACGATATCGTGCCTGGACATAATGTTCACATAACTGTCGCACCGAAAGGATTTGGCAGTGAAAACATGGGTGCCCTTAAGATGTGCAAACCCTCGGAAGGGCTAGAGGGTGCGATGCAGTTTGTGGTTGACACCGTTGATAAAGCAGGAGGCAACCCCTGTCCGCCGATTGTTGTGGGTGTCGGCGTGGGCGGAACGATGGAAAAAGCCACCTTTTTAGCTAAAAGAGCGCTGACTCGCTCTCTAGGGCAGCCTAATCCGGATGAGCGCCTGGCTAAGATTGAGCAAGAGCTGCTCACACGCATCAATAACCTGGGGATCGGACCGCAGGGCTTTGGCGGCAACACCACAGCCTTAGCGGTACATTTAGAGGTATATCCCACACACATTGCCGGGATGCCTGTGGCCGTGAACATTAACTGCCATGCTACGCGCCATCAGGAAGTAACTCTCGAAGGGAGGGATGAGTGATGGCAGATGTGATCCGCATCCAGACCCCTCTCACTCAGGAAATGGTTGTAGAGCTTAAAGCGGGGGATAATGTCTTAATCAGCGGTGTTATTTATACCGGGCGTGATGCTGCCCACAAGAAGATGATCGAGGCTCTCGCAAACGGGGAAGAACTGCCTTTTGATGTCAGAAATCAAATAATCTATTTTGTAGGGCCGACTCCGCCCAAGCCAGGACAGGTGATCGGTTCCGCCGGGCCCACTACGAGCGGGCGCATGGACGCCTATTCTCCGATTTTGATTAGTAAAGGGCTAGCAGGGATGATCGGGAAAGGGCTGCGTTCAGATGAAGTGATCGCTAGCATGAAAGAACACGGAGCTGTGTACTTTGGGGCGATTGGCGGCGCAGGAGCCTTGATGGCGAAGCGGATTGTGGCAGCAGAAGTGATAGCTTATCCTGAGCTCGGGCCCGAAGCAGTGCGCCGTCTCGAGGTCAGGGATTTCCCGGCTATGGTTATCATCGATAGCCAGGGGAACAACCTGTATGAATCCGGCAAGGCTCAGTACCGCAAGGCGTGAAGCTTAATTAAGCATGAACGCGGTGATGGGGCTTTTCAAGCTGCTGAAAGCACAAACCTATTTACTTTCTGTGGTAATTGTGATATA
>DAHVVW010000199.1 GCA_027357125.1 Clostridiales bacterium | reverse complement strand
TTAGCTTTTGGATTTTCCTTTATTTTGGCATTGTGCTCTCGTTTTGTCAAGGCCTCAGATGCGAAAGCGTGCATCTTTCCTCATAATATACGCGTAAATTATGCGTTGACATTGGCGACTATTTTTATTATTATATATTTAGTCAAATGTCTAAATATTAATTGCGGGAAAGGAATGGCTATGAATGAAACATTTAAAGCCCTGGCTGATCCTACACGTCGGCAAATTATCAACTTGTTGAAAGAACAAGATATGACTGCCGGTGACATCGCTGAGCATTTCGACATAAGTAAGCCCAGCATCTCGCACCACTTGAACCTGCTCAAACAGGCAAACATCATCCTTGACCAGCGGCAAGGACAATTTATCTTTTATTCTCTAAATACAACCGTCTTTCAGGAGCTTATCGGCTGGCTCCTGCAACTCGGAAACTTCGGGGGAAAGGAAGAGTTATAATATGAAAGGGCTGAAAAAATCTGATTATCTCCTCCTACTGCTCATTCTTGTAAGCTTTGTCCCCGGGTTGCTTTTGTATGAGCAATTGCCCGTGCAGATGCCGACTCATTGGAATGTCAACGGACAGGTAGACCAATACAGCAGCAAAGCGGTGGGAGTCCTCCTGTTCCCGGGAATCAACCTTGTGATGTATTTTCTCTTTTTATTTCTGCCCCAACTTGACCCGAAACGTAAGAACTATGACTTATTCTCCGGGTCTTACAAAGTAATCCGCTGGACCATCCATCTCTTTTTGCTCATCCTGTATTTTATCACGCTTTATAGCGCGTTGCGCCTTGCCCGGGGCGAGGGCTCACTGGACATTTCTATGCTTGTGCCTGCTGCCATTTCGATCTTGTTTATCATTATCGGCAATTACATGGGACGTTTCCGCCACAATTATTTTATAGGAATTCGCAATCCCTGGACGCTGGCTAATGAACAAGTCTGGCAAAAAACGCACCGTCTCGGGGGCAAACTCTTCGTTCTGGCCGGAGTGCTGGGTTTAGTCGGAATTTTCTTCAATCCCATGCTGCGCTTCGTTATCTTCCTGAGCGGGTTGGGAGCCTTGCTTGTGATCGTTACGGTCTACTCGTACTTGCTTTTTCGCAAGGTAACTCAATGAGTATCCGCATTAGCGAAAATAATTAAAGCACCGACGGGGGTACTCCGACCGGTGCTTTTTTCTTAGACAATGCGACGCTGTAAAGTTTGGATAGCAACTTGATTTTCACCAACAATGTGCATAAGAGAAATCTGTTGTTCGAGAATATTGCTGAGTTTTTTTTCCGTGTTGTGCCTAAACTCAATGAGTCCAGCAGTTTGCTCGAAGACACCTTCCAGCCTGTTCTCTACTTTTTCCATCCTAGTCTTAAGATCTGCTACATCTGTCTTGAGTCCTGCTACATCTGTCTTGATCTCTTTAATGTCTGAACTCATCTCTTCCAGCTTGTTCAGAACCACTTGCAGTTCGCTCAACTGAACTATCCTCTCCTTCCTGTAGAATGTGCAGATAAGTTCGAATTTGATTTCTATAATTGCCCTTTATTGCCCTTAGTATATTACGCTAATCTTGCTCCGATCAATTACTTTAACATAAGCTTATCTCAGAACACCTGTTCTGTCAAGCTAATTTTCTAAATCCAGTAGCGTGGATAGCTGCGATTCGGGGACACGTTGTTGACGACAATCCCGACCAGAATGAGAATCGCCGCTCCTGCAGCGACCGGCGTCAGGATAAAAATCGGGTGTGCCTGATTCAATACCGCGACCAGTGCGGTCGCTCCTCCCGGTGGATGCGTGGTTTTCGTAATCAGCATCATCACAAGCGCCAAAGAGACTCCTATGGCAGCGGACCACCAGCTAAGCCCGAGTAAAGAGTATGTAAGCACACCCATTGTCGCTGAAACTGTGTGCCCAAAAAAGACATTACGCGGCTGAGACAGCGGGGCGTCTGGGACACCGTATACCAAAATAGCTGAGGCTCCAAATGAGGCCACCAACATAGGGAGCCCATGCACTAATGAAAGGAAAGCTACACCCGCAATTCCCAACAAAGCTCCCAAGCCCGATATAAAGATATCGAAAAGCGGTGGAGCAATTAAAGGAGTAGTACGAGGATTCCCTTTCATTTTCCTTAGATAAGTCAGCAAGCGCGCCCTCGCCAAACTACTCTCAATTCTCGTCGGTGCAGGCATCGCCGCAGTGCGTTCTACTCCTGCGCCTTGATTTTCTGACATTTGACCCCTCCTCACCTAGGACTTAATGAAAAACCCTCTCTTCTATTTCTTTGCGCAAATTGCTCAAGTTCCCTAAATAACCCGATAACACGCTTGGCCAATATATGTATGGTATACCAAGATTGCCTTGAACCCAGTTTAACATAATATCAAAGGAGAAAAAACCCCTGGACAATATTTTGGTATACCAAAATATATCGGAACTTATGGCTAAGCGCAACTCATCTCCCAACACACTTAAGCTCAGAGGGAGTAATGTCTGCGACCTGCCACTAAAGCTTAAGGGTGCCAATATCGTTAGTATTTAAACTTGGAACATTAAGGTTCCGGGAACTAAGCCCACCCTTCTGGGGTACAAAGTTATACAACGTGAGCGCGTATGAAACCACAAATAAGATCAAGCCGAAGGGGAGCAAGGCGACCGCATATTCAACAAGGGAAGGCGCATAGCTCCAAGAGCTTGCAAATACGGACATCCCCTCTTTTAGCTGCCCCGTAGCTATTGGATAAGCCCAATTCTCGATGCCCAACCCGGGCAAACTCAAGCTCAGTGGAATTGCATTAAATGAAGGAAACATCAGCATCAGGCGATGGGCGAACACTCCGACAAACAGCAGGACACTGCCGCCAAGCAAGCTGTTAAATGAGCTCGAACCTCTCTTGCTGAAGAAGTAGAACATCGTGAAGCCCGGGAGCAAGATTTCCGTGGCATAGACCGGCCCGTACTTCCCAAACACCAAAGACAGCACTTCCAGCCCCTCGGGTTTGCCCCACCACCAGTGCACAAGCAAATCTACAGATACCAGGAAAAAGTGCACCACTAACGCTCCCGCCACAATTAAAGCCAAAGTTCTGAAGGCCTCCTGGAATTCATCGAAGCGTTCCTTCCCAACCGCCACCAGGGATATGACCAGTACCAGGGCAGTGCCCGAGGCTACGGCGACAGAAACGAAATCCGGAGGGAGCACTGCCGTATTCCACCAACTGCGCGAAGCCTGAGTGGCAAAGATTAAAGCGGTCACCGTATGAATCAATATAGCGACCGGCAGTCCAACTATCGAAATCCGCCGTGACCATTTCTTGGCCAGAGCATCAACCTGTTCCTGCTCGCGGGACTTGGTCCAGCCATTCAAAAAGCCTCTCCCATCCCGTTTCCAATCCGGCAAAAGTTGAACATAAACACTGAGGAACGTTAACACGAGATAAGTTGAAATAACGATCACATCCCATACTAAAGGAGAGCGCCAATTCGGGTGCAGGAACACATTAAAGACCCTTTCCACTCGGCCCATGTCCGGAAGAATCATTGCTCCCGCTCCGAGTGTGCTGGCAAAAGCTGACAAGGACGCAATTTTGGTAAACGGCTTAAGCTTTTCGATATTAAAAAGATAAACTGACGAGGAAACAATCAGCCCCCCGGCAGCAATCCCAACAAAAAAGGCAAAGGTCGCGATATACAACCCCCAGCTAAAAGGATTGCGCATATTGGTCACGGCGAGGCCGTTTCTAATCTGATAACCCCAGGCAATCAAGCTGATGACAAGGATCACGGACGCCAGGGCTAATACCATCTTGGAGTTCTTTTTCATATTCTCCACCTCCTATTAATTCGCTCATAATTAAAATATTTCGTCCTGAAAATCGAAGTCCGATGTAATGCATCACTATTACTCAATTACTTACTTTCTCGCGATTCTTACCTGCTCGACTTGGTCGGCGGCAGGTAAAATACCTTCGGCGAAGTCCCTAACTCTTCCTTAAGCCTAAACGCTTGACGTTCCTGCACCAAGCGGCTCACTTCAGAATCCGGGTCGTCGAGATCCCCGAAGATCCTGGCTTTAGCCGGGCAGGCCTGTACGCAGGCCGGCAGTTCCCCTTTGCTGGTATACTGCACGCAAAACGTGCACTTCTCCACAACTCCCAGCGGTCGGTTCGGGGTATACACCAGGCGGCCGTCCGGGTCGCGGTAATCCGCAGGATAGCCGTATTCATACCCTTCCTGATAGCCCACGCGTTCCTTGGCTTGGTGCGGATCTTCCCAGTTAAACTGGCGCACACCGTAGGGACAAGCGGCGATGCAATAGCGGCAGCCAATGCAGCGCTCATAGTCCACCAGGACCACGCCGCGCTCGTCCGTATACGTGGCCCCTGCCGGGCATACTTTTTCACAGGGGGCGTTGTCGCACATCTGACAGGAAACGGGCAGGAAATTCATCTGTAAATGCCCGTTGGAGCCGACAGCCACCTGGTGTTCCTCGCTCCCGGGCGTGAAAACCCGGTTCCACCAAGTGCCCGGCGGCTGAGCATTATGCGCCTTGCAGGCGACCGCACAGGAACGGCAGCCAATACAGCGGTCAAGATCTATTACCATTCCCAGTCTCATTTCACGTCACCAGCCTTTCTCACATCGCACAGGCACTCATTCCAGGCGGTATTGGGAGACCACATCCCGGGCACAAAATATATTTCATGCGTAGGCTTGATAAACGGATAGGTGAGGGAATTAAAAGATTCTCCATTAAGAT
>DAHVVW010000198.1 GCA_027357125.1 Clostridiales bacterium | reverse complement strand
CAAAATTCCGCGACAGGGGTGACAAAGGAGAAAAAGGGGAAAAGAACAAAGAAGCCAGAACAGCCAAGGTGCCTGAGAGCTCTCCCAATTATAAAATCCTCGATACCAGTGTCATTATTGATGGGCGCATAGCAGATATTGTGCAGACCGGGTTTGTGGAAGGAACTCTGCTTATCCCCGGTTTTGTGCTGGAAGAACTGCGCCACATCGCCGATTCCTCTGATTTACTCAAACGCAACCGCGGGCGACGCGGTCTGGATATCTTGAATCAAATCTCCAAGGAAACGGCGGTCAAAGTCCATATTCATGAACAGGATTTTGATGACATTATGGAAGTTGACAGTAAATTGGTTCGGTTGGGGCAAGTTCTGGGATCCCCGGTTCTCACCAATGATTATAACCTTAACAAAGTGGCTGAACTGCAGGGAGTAAAAGTTCTCAATATCAATGAGTTAGCGAACGCCGTTAAGCCAGTGGTTTTGCCCGGCGAAGAAATGCTGGTGCAGGTCATGAAGGAAGGCAAAGAGCCGGGTCAAGGGGTTGCTTATCTTGATGATGGTACGATGATTGTGGTCGACACCGGCCGCCGTTATATGGGACAGCATATAACTGTGCTTGTAACCAGTGTCCTCCAAACGGCAGCGGGCAGGATGATTTTTGCCAAGCCCAAGGGGATGGTTGAAAAAAAGTCGGTGACCCTGGCGAATGATGAGGTGAATGCGATTGGATGAGGTGGGGGTCATCATTCCTGCTGCGGGGAGCGGCACAAGGATGGGGACTTCCTTAAACAAACAGTTTCTGATGCTTAAAGGGGTACCGGTTCTTGTGCATACTGCGCGTATTTTTCAATCTTCCGAATTCGTTCGGGAGATTGTTATTGTGGGAGCTAGAGAAGAAATTCCCATGATTCGAGAGCTGGTTGCAAGATATAAACTTAGCAAAGTTCAAGACATAGCTCCTGGCGGGGCAACACGTCAGGAGTCTGTAACATCCGGACTTAATGCTCTCCATTCGGATGCTAAGAGAGTGGTGGTCCACGATGGGGCGCGTCCTCTTTTGCCTCTGGCGTTGTTGCACCGTTTCCTCGGAGCAGCGGAAGGGACTGTGGCTGCCCTGATGGCGGTTGAGCCGAAGGATACGATTACAAGGATAGACGCGAACGGGTGGGTGGTGGAAACCCCCGCGCGCGAGGAACTGCGCGCCGTTCAGACTCCGCAGGTCTTTGATCGTTTGATTTTAAGAGAAGCTCACCGACGCGCTGCCGTAGAGGGTTTTGCCGGTACGGACGATGCGACTCTCGTAGAATGGCTGGGATATCCGGTGAAAGTCTTGGAAGGGTCGCCGGAGAATATTAAGCTTACTACTCCGGAAGATTTACTCCTGGCAGAACAGATTCTCGCTGGCAGGGACGGTGATATTAATTTTTAGAGTAGGACTAGGGTATGATGTTCATGCTTTCGCCCCAGGGCGAGCCTTGATTTTAGGCGGAGTAAATATCCCTTACGAGCGCGGGTTGCTGGGACACTCTGACGCAGATGTTCTAATTCACGCCCTTATGGATGCCATGCTGGGAGCCCTGGCCTTAGGAGATATCGGGAAGCATTTTCCGGATACTGATGAACGCTACCGGGGAATTTCCAGTGTACTGCTCTTAAAACATGTGCAGGAACTCCTAAGCACAGAAGGGTACACAGTAGGAAATCTGGACAGTATCATTGTGGCCCAGAAGCCAAAGCTGGCACCATATATACCTGAAATGCGCACGAATTTGGCCCGGGCCTTGGATATTGATGAAGCTCAAGTCTCAGTCAAAGCCACGACCACCGAGCGCTTAGGGTTTGAAGGCAGAGAAGAAGGCATCAGCGCCCAAGCGCTTATTCTGCTTCTTAAATCCTAGTATAATGGAATGGCATCGTGTAGAATGTAGCGAGGTCTGTCGAATTTTTAGGGGGTCAGACCCCGGGGAGGAATACAATGAAGCTTAAAGTAAGATTTGCCCCTAGCCCGACCGGGCCTCTGCATATCGGAGGCGCGCGCTCGGCCTTGTTTAATTATTTATTGGCCCGTAAACATAACGGCACTTTTATTGTGCGCAGCGAGGATACAGACATAGAGCGCTCCAGCCGTGAATCTGAACATAATATTTTAGAAGCCTTGCGCTGGTTAGGGATAGAATGGAATGAAGGGATCGAGGTTGGGGGGGAGAATGGACCTTACCGCCAGACCGAGCGCCTTGAGCTTTATCGGGAGTATACAGATAAGTTGTTGGCCCAGGGGCATGCTTACCACTGTTATTGCTCTGAGGAAGAGCTGGAGCAGGAGCGGCAGGAGTTGACAGCGAAAGGGGAGACTCCGCGGTATCTAGGTAAATGCCGCCACCTTACCCCTGAACAGAAGGCTGCATATGAGGCTGAGGGCCGCCAACCGGTCGTCCGTTTCAAGGTGCCGGAAGGCAAACAGATTCTCATTCGGGATCTTGTGCGCGGAGACGTGGTATTTGAGAGTGACGGGATCGGAGATTATATCATCGTCAAGTCTGATGGCATCCCTACTTATAACTTTGCGGTTGTGGTTGATGATATTTCAATGTGCATAACGCATGTTATTCGGGGGGAGGAGCATCTTTCGAACACTCCGCGCCAAGTTTTGATTTACGAGGCTTTGGGTGTGCCGGTGCCGGAGTTTGCCCATATCTCTCTCATTCTCAACACTGAAGGGCGCAAGATGAGCAAGCGCGATGGCGATACCGCGGTTATAGATTATCAGAACAAAGGGTACCTGCCGGAAGCGGTGATTAATTTCATCGTGCTCATGGGCTGGTCTCCGCCGGGTGAAGAACAGTTCTTCACGTTGGAGCAACTGGCAGACAAGTTCGCGCTCGACCGCGTGTCGAAGAGCCCGGCTGTATTTGACCTTAATAAGCTTAATTGGATCAATGCCCATTATCTAAAAGAGGCTGCCCCTGAGCGCTTGGCTGAGCTTGCACTGCCACATTTGCGCGATGCTGGGGTAATGCCGACAGGAGAGATCTCGACCGAGCAAAGAGCTTGGGCTAGCGCCTTTGTGCAGGCTGTTATTGAGCATGTATCTTACCTGGCTCAAGTCAAGGATTATGTCCATTATTTCTACGGCGGACAAGCCTTGGAGCCTGACGAAGAAGCACGGGAGGTCCTCAGAGGGGAACAGGTTCCGCAAGTTTTAGAGGCTTTTAAGAGTAAGATGGCGGAAAGCAAGCTTGTTACGGCTGAAGATGCCAAAGCAATGCTTAAGCAACTGACCAAAGAGCTAAAGATAGGGGCCAAGTTCGTATTTATGCCGGTAAGGGCTGCTCTTACCGGGCGGGTGCACGGTCCGGATCTCGATAAAATCATAGCCCTCTTAGGCCCTGACGATGTTTTACATAGGCTTGAAACTCTGGCACTTCTCTAAAAATGATTTTGTGTCATGTCATAATTGAAGCAATGCCATTTTCTTTTTAAGCGGATGGACTTAGTTGACATCCTCTTAAGATTTGTTATAATCCGTATAATAAATCCTAAATTGCTCTCCAGGTTGAACGATATAACTAAGCAATTCTCAAATTGGTTTATGTAGATTTTGCTTAGATTATCGTGCGTAAAAGTGATGACAGGAAAGAGTACAGAAGTGGATTTGTCGGCAGCGAGGATGGAAGGGTGAGAGCCGTCCCGAAAAACTTCTGGAAGTGCGTCCTTGAACCGGTTAGGGGAAGTGAGTACCTTAACCCGTCTCAGCAGCGTTAAAGGCTATGAGCGGAACAGGCACGTGCATATTGATGATGGTGTTACATTAATGCACAATAGTATCTTGTTCAAGCAGAGTGGAACCACGGGAATTCTTCGTCTCTGCACGAGGGGTTCCTTTTTTATTTCATTCCTGTGTAATTCATGAGGGTAAAATTTTAGCTTGAGACCGGGAATCATATTTTGGGGAATGAAAAGCGGGGTGATGGCAAGTGTTTCGGCAAGTTCGCGAAGATATCCAGGTCATATTCGAACGGGACCCGGCCGCCAAAAGTATCATCGAGGTAGTCCTCTGTTACCCCGGTTTTCATGCCCTGCTTTTGCACCGGATGGCGCACGCCCTGTATAAGCGCAAGCTTGTGCTCCTGCCGCGCCTGATCTCACAGCTGTCCCGCTTTTTGACCGGGATTGAGATCCATCCGGGAGCCACGATCGGCCAAGGCTTCTTTATTGATCACGGCACAGGGGTGGTGATTGGGGAGACCACGGAAATCGGGGACAATGTCACACTGTACCAGGGAGTAACTTTGGGCGGAACAGGGAAAGAAAAAGGGAAGAGACACCCGACGCTTGGGAACAATGTGGTGGTAGGGACTGGAGCAAAAATACTGGGTTCAGTCACGATCGGGGATAATGTGAAAATCGGGGCCGGGTCAGTGGTGGTTAAGCCTGTTCCCAATGATACCACAGTGGTAGGGGTTCCGGGGCGGGTCGTCATCAGAAGGGGCGAATCGGTCCGGGATTTTGAGCTGAGGCATGAGGTTCTTCCGGACCCGGTGACCGAGATGATACAGTGCCTGATGGACAGGGTAGATAGACTTGAGCGGGAATTGCAGGAGAAGGGAGACAGATGCGATGTCTTTGAGATTGTTCAACACCATGACCCGTCAAAAAGAAGAGTTTAAGCCGCGTGAACACGGGAAAGTAGGGGTCTATGCCTGCGGGCCTACCACCTATAATTTCTTCCATCTAGGGAATGCCCGTATGCTGGTAGCTTTTGAC
>DAHVVW010000197.1 GCA_027357125.1 Clostridiales bacterium | reverse complement strand
CTCAACCTGGGGTTCTCCGGATATTACCAAAACTTTACAAGCGCCGCAACTACCTTTGCCCCCACAACTGGACTTAATGTAAATCCCGGCTTTTGAAGCAGCCGTGAGCAGGGATGTTCCGCTTTCTACCTCTACTATACGGTTTTCCGGCATAAATTTAACTTGGTATTGGGGCATTTCGTCACTTCCCTCGCTCTCACTCTAAACCCTCTGAGAATTACTTTTTATCTAATTTAGGAACGTATTCTAGGTGAGCTTACAGGGTGCGCGCAAAGGGTACGATACCGCTCGACTCCCGTGGGCCCACAACAACTTTCCAGCCGCTAAGTTCTTGCAGCTTACCGGAAATAACAGCCACATACCCAGGGATGATGACATTACGGTGTTTGACTTTGTCAGCGATTCCGGATGCTTCCATGGCGGCAGCAATCTTGTCAGGCTCATATTTCCCTGCTGCATACGCGGTAAGCACAGAAGTGCCGTCTGTATCAATCGGAAGGATATAGCTTGGAATCTTGCTTGCTTCCACTTCTCCTTCAACGCTGTAATAAGTGAGGGAGAAGTTGGTGGTGATGTAGAGAGGAGAATCCTCGTTAACATCGCCCACAACATGAAGAGTAGGTTCAACCTGAATTGGTTTTTGCGGGTCAGTGTAAATATTTTGTCTTAAAGTGAGGAGAGGGAGTATATGAGCCTTGACGCTCGTTTTTAAGACAATAGCACTGGCGTATTTACTAACGTAAACAGAGGCTTCCAAAATTTCGTCAAGCGGCTCGCTCTTGCTCGTGAAAGCCACGACCGGATAGCCGAAAGGACGGAACTTTTTCTTAATCGCCAGGCGGCGCAAATGCGTAAGGTTGGCCAGTGTTTGGCTCGGAGTCCTGGAACCGGGATCAAGCACAAACTCTTTATACCCAAGAGCCTGAGCTTTCTCCACCAAGTCATTCAAGGCATCGAGACCGTCTGCCTTCAGAATAACAGGAACAGCCTGCTCTTTGGCGAAGTTGACAACCACTTCATAATTATCAGCAGTTGCGCTCCCGATCAGAGGCTTGCGCGCAGCAACCTGAGGTACAGCTGCTTTTAAGGCTTCTACATCACTGCTGAAAATAAGCAGTGATTTCTCGGTAGCGTTACCCACAGCGGCGACAACGGCAGCAAAACGGGCTGCATCTCCGGATTCATTAACTACAGCCACTCCGTCTAAGGAATAATGCAGACCCACGCGGTCATACTCAAGGTCGTTAATTTCGCTGACCTTGGCCGCGATTTCTCCATCACTCATGGCATCGGAAACCTGAATCAAAATCGTGGTTGGATGATAGAAAGTCTTGTCATGACGGAAAAGTACGGTCTCATCTCCGAGAATGGAAGCATTCCCGAATTTGATAGCTTTAATCGGAGGAGCAGATGCGGAATCCAATACTTCGCGCGCAGCATCTGTTACATGCGGGCAAGAGTCCAAAGAACCTTTGCCAGCGGCCAAAGCCATCGCGAAAGCCAAACATGTCGGCGTTCCGCATTCTCCACAGTTTTTCTTCGGCAACTGTTTGTAGATTTCTAAACCTGTTAAACCCATACTCTGACCCCTTTCTTATTAAATTAATGTTGGCATAAGTCCGTCAGGGACTAGTATGTCCCTGACGGATTGCTAAATGCAGTTACTACATCAATGGATCAAGATTGAAGCAGGGATGTCCTTTCTCTTCGAGGAAAGGCATGATCTCTTCAACCGTAGTGCCGATTGATTCATCAGCAATCATGTCGATAAAATCTTCCCCTAATCCTTCTTCCACTGCACGTTGAACAAAATCTTCCCGTAAGAATTCTTTCAATTCTTTTGGCATCCACACAATGCGGGCGATGCCGCCGTCAGCCGGAATAAACTTCTTACTAACAAGATAGGTGCGACCGATACCCATGAAGCCTGGAGTTTGGAGACCGCCGCCAACTGTTCCGGCCAAAGTGGAGAAAGTCATGCCGCAAGGTGTCATGCCACTGTGCTCACGGGTGGTAATCATTAAGCCGTTGGCTTCAGGGACAATAGCCATAATGGCTTCGAAACAGCCACAAGAAGTCATCGGTTTATCCATGAGAGTATAAAGGTTAACTTCATCAAGCGTATTATTAGAAGCCGGTCTGAGGTAGTCATTGCAGCTCTGCCACATGCCCTTGAATTCGTCAATAGCCGGGCCTTTGGGAATCGGTTGGTTCGGTCCGGTTGGGGTGATTTCAAAGGCTGCTTTAGCATCAAGCCAGCTGACCGCTCCACACAATCCAACCCGTTCCGGCGTTACGATGCAGACGTGGTTCGGCGCAAAGGACTGGCACAGCAAACAGGAGTAAAATTCCTCAACCGATTCATCAGTTAAAGCCTTCATCCGGGCATCGCGGGCACGATAGCGCTCACGGGCCTTGATAATTTTCTCTTCAACCAACGCTTGGTCGGTATAAATCGTAACTTGAATACGATCGACAATAGCCGGGAATTCCTGCTTGAACTTAGCCAAGAGCAGTTCCCCGACGTGTTTCAGGAGCAGTCCTTTAGCGCGGGCATCTTTGGAGAGACGCACCCAGCACAAATCGCGCTGAGCTACGTGCCAAACCCCTTCACCATAGTTGGCAAAATAGTGAATGCGGCGTTCAAGCACGCCCTCGAAATCAGCCTGCATTTTACGGCCGTAAATACTAATCATTATTCCCAAAGGAAGCTTCGTGCCTTCCGGAATACTGTCGATTTCCGGTCCTATGACCTCAACCTTGCCGTCTGTGACATCATCGGGTCCAACCATACTTACAAGCTCAAAGCCTGTCGTACGACCGCCGCCGAACTCAACATAGGTATCCCCTTTGCGGATAGTCTCCCCTTCGAACGCAGGTCCGAAGTTGACCGGAATCGGAACTTCGATGTTTGTGAGTTTGATACCGCGGACTTCAAGAGCCAGCGGAACGATTTTGTCATAATCAGGTTCAGAGATATACCAGTCAGGAATCTGCATATCTTCTCCCAGCTCTTGGTCAGTTAAGACCGGGAAGCCCATGAAGATTGCCCCCATGCTGGCAGCCAGTTTAACGTCATCAAGTTCGCCGAGGTTAAGCACAAAAGCCCGCACACGGCGCCGTTGATAGTCGCGGTGTTCTTCGCGTTTACCTGCCGGAATTCCCCCGAATGCCAGACCCGCACGGAAAGCGTAGTTAACCGCATGAATGATTTGCGTGAAGTTGCCTAAGGGGAATGCAATATAATCCAAACCTATTTTTACATTTTCTTCGAGTAATTGTTCAATAATCTCATCGCATAAAAACAGCATAAAGCCTTGGCCCATGAGTTTGTCGACAATTTTCTTGGCTAATTTAGAATCTTTGGCGCGACCAAGAATAACCGCAACCCCGGGAATCGTCCAGTCAACCATTTTGATTCCGTGTTTACGGACAATTGGGTCGCCGAGGAAACCGGTCCAAGGTTCTACCTTAGGCTCATCGTTTTCTAAATAATGAATGGTCTCGATTATTTCTGCTGCATAGAGGACAGATTCCCCCCACAGACGGGCATTCTCGAAGGTGCGCTCTGATCTCACTTGGTTGCGCATGCGGTTGAGAATGGGAACTAGCTCCCCTAATTTGGTAATTTTCTCCCCAGAGAGACAGGTGACAACCGGAAGGTGGTAGGCCGTGTCCGGATAACCGATTTCTTGTTCCGTGCCGTACATTTTAATAGCCCGGTTAAGCAAGATTTCTGCATAAGTCATAGCAATCAGCGTACCGTCATAAGCACGCCGGAGCAGTTTAGTTCCTTGTTTGCTCGGATCTGTGATGGCTCCTTCATAAATTTGTTCCATGGACATAAACCATTCCTCCTTTCCTTACCACCCTTGAGCGAGTGAAGTATTAAATTTCTCAGAAGCTTGTTTATGAACACCCAGTTTCCAATTCCGATATTCCAGGGCATCCAGCAGCTTACGCGCCCCAATCACGGGATCCATCTCCAAAATGAAATTGCCCCCATACACATCATGAGCGATTTGAGTGGTAATTCCATAAATCAGATCACTACCCTCAACCGGCGGCATTGAACCAACATGCGTTGGCAAGCCCATTGTTACACACCAAGTGCCAATAGCTACTGCTTTTTCATGCATCGCTTCCGGCGCAGAGGCCACAAAGGGAACCTTGGGCACGTCAACTCCCAGCTCATTCGCCATGGCAATCGCCAAATCCATACCCCGGCTGTTGTCCACGCAGGCACCCACGTGGAATACCAAGGGCAGTCCCGTGGTGAGTTGGGGATTCGCATCTTCGAGCATCTTCAAGAAGCTCTTAAGTCCGGGCCCGGCGTAGGCATCAACTGCCAACGGTGACATGTAGCCTAACTTGGCATAGGCACCTGCCGAACACCCGGTTGCGATCACAAACACATCATTTTTAACCAATTCTTTTAACACCGCAACGTGCCCTTCGTCCTGCGGACGTTTCAGATTGTTACACCCTGCCATAAGGGCAACCCCTTTAATTTGTCCGCTTAAAACAGCATCGGTCAGAACAGAAATTGGCCTTTCGGGGTTAATCTTAGAGAAAATATCTGTCAATGCCTCAATGCTAAAACCGGCAACTAACTTATGTCTTTCACTTGGAATTGATATCTTTTTGGGATCTCTGTTCTTATAGGATTCAATTGCAATCTTAACAAGTTTCTGAGCATCTTCCATCGCAGTACTTGTATTAAAAGCCAAATACTGCGATCCAGGGATTTTCATGATGATTTCCGTAGTGA
>DAHVVW010000196.1 GCA_027357125.1 Clostridiales bacterium | reverse complement strand
CAGGATAAAGAGGCGGGCGGTATCCGCCCCGAAACGACCGATAATTTCCTCAGGGCTGACCACATTTCCTTTGGACTTGGACATCTTGGAACCGTCCATGCACACCATGCCCTGAGTGAGCAGGTTTGCAAAAGGCTCGTCTACTTTGAGATGCCCGAAATCCCGCAAAGCCTTAGTGAAGAAACGAGAATACAAGAGATGCAGGATGGCGTGTTCCACTCCACCCACGTATTGGTCCACATTCATCCAGTGGTCAGCTGCCCCTGTGGCAAACGGGGCCTCGGTGTTCCTGGGATCGGTGTAGCGCAGGTAATACCAGGACGAGCACATGAAGGTGTCCATCGTATCTGTCTCCCTGTGGGCCGGACCACCGCACTTTGGGCAGGTCGTCTCGATAAAAGTCCGAGAGGTGGTTAAGGGATTTTCCCCGGCCTTAAACACAACATCATCAGGCAGGAGCACCGGGAGCTGTTCATCCTGAACCGGGACCGTGCCGCATTTGCCACAGTAGACCATAGGAATGGGTGCGCCCCAGTAGCGCTGACGGGAAATAAGCCAGTCACGCAAGCGGAAGTTAACCTTGCGCTCCCCTGCGCCCAGACGTTCAGCTTCGTCCGCAATGCGCTCCCAGCCTTCCTCACTTGAGAGGCCATCAAACTTGCCGGAATTAACCATAACCCCTTCGTCCGTATAGGCAGCAGCCAGAGGCTTGTCCTTATCCTCAACCGGCATACCAGAGGGGAGTATTACAGTCTTGATCGGGAGGCTGTATTTGTGCGCAAACTCAAAGTCGCGCTCGTCATGGGCAGGCACGCCCATAACCGCACCAGTGCCGTATTCTAAAAGAACATAGTTGGCAATCCAGATCGACACTTTTTGCCCGCTTAACGGGTTCACACAATACTGCCCAATGAACATTCCTTCCTTCTCAGTTTCGGTGGAAGTGCGGGCAATCTCATTCAGTCCGTGCATCTTTTCAATAAAGGCGTGCACATCTTTTTCATACTCAGTCCCTGCTACCAGTTCCTGCACCAGCGGATGCTCCGGCGCCAAGACGACATAACTTACCCCAAACACGGTGTCGATTCTGGTCGTGTAGACCGTGATCTTGTCCTGGCGCTTTTCCAAGGAGAAGGAAATCTCCACCCCTTCCGAGCGCCCGATCCAGTTGCGTTGCATGGTTTTGACTTTTTCAGGCCAGCCAGGGAGCTTATCCAGGTCTTTTAACAGTTCATCCGCATAATCCGTAATCTTGAAGAACCATTGTTCAAGATCCTTTTTCGTTACCAGAGTGTCGCAACGCTCACAGGCTCCGTCCACCACCTGCTCATTGGCCAGCACAGTGGCACAGGATGGGCACCAGTTGACTGCTGCTTTTTTCTTATACACCAAGCCGTGCTTGTAGAACTCTAAAAATATCCACTGGGTCCATTGATAATAACCAGGATGGCAGGTGGCCACTTCCCGGTCCCAGTCATAGGAAATCCCCATCTCCCGCAACTGGCGCTTCATGTTGGCGATGTTCTTCCAGGTCCATTCGGCCGGAGGAGTCTGATTCTTAATCGCAGCATTTTCCGCCGGCAAGCCGAAAGCATCCCAGCCAATCGGATGCAGAACATTATATCCTTGCATGCGCTTATACCGGGCTATGACATCAACGATGGAATAATTGCGAACGTGCCCCATGTGCAAGTTCCCGGACGGATACGGGAACATCGCCAGCGCGTAAAATTTAGGTTTATCCGTCCCGTCTTCCGTTTTGAACGCTTTCTCCTCAAGCCAGTGTCTCTGCCATTTGGCTTCAATCTCCGCAAATGAATACTTTTCCTGCATAACCTTTCCCCCATTGCCTCCCCATTTTTAGAAAATATTTTTATTGTCAAGAGAAGGAAACTTGTTCAGCATCGCCCCACAGGCGCTCCAAGCTATAGAAATCTCTTGTTTCCGGAGTCATCACATGCACGACCAGATCCCCGCAGTCCACCAGCACCCACTTGGCTTCAGGCATTCCCTCCACCCGTAAAAGCGGAACTCCCAAGTGCGGAAGTTTTTCATGCAAATAATCTGTAATTGCTTTCACTTGAGTCACCGAGTTCCCGGTAACTATGAGAAAATAATCTGTAACCATGGAAATCCCTTTTAGGTTTAGTAAGACAAGGTCACGTCCCTTTTTTTCCTCGACTAAATCTAATACCTGTTTAAGTTGGTTATCGCTAAGCTCCAAATTTTAGCCTCCTTTGTAAATCTTCGTGCGTAAGGCGGGTTAATGGGTGAATTAGGCGTTTACTCTCGTTAAGGTAGTTAAGCGTATGTTCAACACATGCCAATGTTCCCTGTTCAATATTATCATACAAGGCTTGCCGTAAACTATCCACATGAGGAAATTTTCTATTGGGCTCTAGCAAGTCCGCGCTATATATAAGCATCTCTAAAGGGGACATGCCTGGATATCCCAAGGTGTGGTGGGCTACAGCCGCCAGGACTTCTTGATCTTTCAGACCGTAATAATGTTTTAACCAATAGGCTGCCAGCGGGCCGTGTAAAACAGCCGGAGCCTGTTCATCCTCCGGATAGTTCAGAATTTGCCAGCGTCTGGCCAAACGGAGCTGGTACTCAATTGGAATCTCTTTGGCCAGATCATGGACTAGAGCGGCAAAGCGGGCTTTGGCCGGGTCCAGGCCATGCCTCTGTGCTACATCCTCAGCTAGGGCTGCCACCCCTAAAGTATGACAGTATCTTGTAGCTGAAAGGCTGCGGGCAGCTAAGTCAAGGGCATCCTCAATATTTAATCCCAGCTCCTTTCCCACTCCCAACTCTCCTTTCTCTAGTGTAACCGTTTTTTATCTTCTTGTATCATGCAAAGAGGCTTTAAAGCGCACAAAACGAAGAGACCCTTAACCCCTAATGTGCGGAGGGAGGGCCTCTAAGCTTTGAACTCTCTCAGCTTCAGAGTCTATCACTTGAAGCCTTATTGGGGCCCCTGTTTGGGTTTCGCCTCGTTAACTGTCAGAGGACGTCCTCCAAAATCTTTGCCGTTTAGTTCACCGGCCATCCTTTCAGCGTCCTCATCACCGACCTCGACAAACCCGAATCCCCTCGACCTCCCCGTTTCTCTGTCAGTAATTATGCGGCTGCTGTAAACCTCCCCATACGCGCCGAAAAAATCGCTAATGTCTTCCGTACTCGTATTCCAGGGAAGGTTTCCTACATAAAGTGTGCGTGTCATTTCTGTCACCTCTTGCCTAAAGTGGATTCGTTTCTAGTATGAGCAATTCTTGTTGGAGTATACAGAATAGGTTTCAGCGCAATTGGCGTTTATCTGATATTTAGCTGAACAAACCACAGCCAAGCTTAGCTATCAGCGTTTAGTGAGATAAAGAGAATTTTCTTGTATAAATTGACGTACATTTTCCGGCAACAAATAACGTATTGATTTCCCACCAGCCACCCGTGCCCGGATATCGGTAGAAGAAATAGCCAGAGCAGGAACTTCTAAGAGGTGAATCCTGTGTATTACCTGCGGTTTCTCACTCTCTGATTTTCTTAAGAAATCTCCGGCGTCAAAACCTGGGCGTGAGGCCCCAATAAAATGAGTTAAGTTCAAAATTTCCTCTGACTCATGCCAGAAAAAAATCTCGCGTAAAGCATCAGTACCCGTGATAAAGTAAAGCTCATGCTCAGGCCACTCCCGCCGCAGTTGGCGGAGAGTATCCACTGTAAAAGACGGCCCGCTCCGTTCGATTTCCACAGCGGAAATATCAAAAAAGGGGTTATCCGCCAGGGAACGTTTCACCATTTCATAGCGGAGGGCTGCAGGACTGACCCGGCGGCCGCTCTTATGCGGAGGATTACCTGTAGGAACAAAAAGGACTTTTTCCAGGGCAAATTCCGTGCGCGCCATCTCAGCCGCCACTAAATGCCCATAATGGATCGGGTCGAAAGTTCCGCCCATAACCCCTAACCGATACACTTTTCTCCTTGACTTTTCCATTTGCGTCATATCCTCCAAAATACGAGACAGTCTATACTCTAAATGTGAACTTGGACAAATTAATAGGTATTGCAGCAATGCTGCTACTTATCAAATACCAGTTTGACTGTTTTATGGGTTTGGCGCAAAAATTAAAAGCACTTGACTTTTGCTCCAAGTGCCGAAGAAAAAGGCAAGTGCTCCAAGTGTATCTAAAAGCGACATGACTTTTCAACGGCATTTTTGAATGTTACCCCCGTATTTTTTCACACAGTTGGTATTATAATCCACAATATCGCAAGAATCAACGCATAGTGGAAAGTTTTACATGGGCAAAATGGCATAAATCGCTCGACAACCCGTCTTTAGGATTACCTGGATATGGATGCGGAGGATGATTCGGAAAGGCCGCTTAATCAGGCCACCCCTGCTTGATCATGAATCCAATAAACGTGGATCTCCATCACTACCACATAGACGCTCAAAGCAAATCCCAATGCGTAGGCAACAAACCTGCGTGATCTATTCCGTATCCGCCAAAATATAAAGCCGAGAATAACCAGCAGTAATAATTTGACGGTCATAAATGCGCCGGGGCTTTTGGTGATTATAATTTGCATCACGGGATTTGCTTCTTTGATTGCATCGAGTCCTAGTCCCCAAAGTGTTAGTGCACCGTTGATGGCACTGAGGATTAATAACGCTACAGAACCCTGAATAACTTGTTTATCGACTTCCATAACCTCTGGTTAAGCATTGACTTGCGCGTACTACTCCTTACCTATTCTCCATTTTCCGAAGCA
>DAHVVW010000195.1 GCA_027357125.1 Clostridiales bacterium | reverse complement strand
ATACATTTTCCCCACATTGCGCGAGGACCGAACCCCAATTATTGAGATTTTAAAAAATTACCTTGAAGTGGATTACGATTTCTATGACGCATACAACCGCTGCAGCAATAAACGGGACAAGGCTATCGCAGCCATGTTCGGCAAAGTGAAAAATGAAGAAGATCGCGCTCGCTTAAAGAAAGCGCTTGATCTTGCGCTTAAAATGGCTCCTTTGACGCCGGATCATCATTTTTATATTGACCAAGGAACTTATGCCCGGATGCGCATGGTCTTTAAAGAAGTGGGTAAGGCCTTAAGCAAGGCTGGAATTCTGACTGAAGCAGAAGATATCTTCATGCTTAAATACGAGGAAATTCGGACCATAGCGGTTGATCCGCAGGCTTTTGCAGTCCAGGATTTAGTTCAGGAAAGAAAAGCCTCAATGGAAGCTGCAAAAAATATTAAGCCGCGCGAATGGGTAGGCACCGTTTCTCAGTGGTCTTTGTACGAGGAACCGTACAAGAGCTTATGGGGATGGCCGCAAAAATTTGAAGCGGAAAAGACCCAAGCTGAGACCGCGGCTACGGATATCGGAGGCCCAGTCACATTTAAGGGACTCCCTGCCTCGCCGGGAGTAGTAGAAGGGGTTGCCCGCTTAGTCTTTTCACCCCAAGAATTTGACCAAATCCAAAAAGGTGAGATTTTGGTCTGCAAAATGACAAATCCTGCTTGGGTAGTCTGCTTCACCAAGATTTCCGGTTTGGTTACGGATACTGGCGGAGCCCTCTCACATCCTGCAGTAGTTTCGCGCGAGTTTGGGCTTCCGTGTGTCGTTGGCACGTCTCAAGCTACGAGCAAAATTAAGAGTGGAATGAGGATTCGAGTTAATGGCGATGTGGGGTTGATAGAAGTTTTGGATTAACTCTAAAAATATTAGGAATCAGGGGAGAATTTTTACTTACCAAGTGGGGACTGAGATGGACTTAATGGCGAGGGCGAAAGGAATTTCGTCCTCGCCTGGATGGGTGGTGATATCAATGTCTGTCATTACTTTTGGACAGTTGGAGAAAAAGATGCTTGAACTTGCAGGAGGGAAAGGTGCCAACTTAAATGATATGGTAGGGGCTGGTTTCCCCGTTCCTGAGGGCTATGTTATTTGTGCGGATGCATTTAATGAGTTTATGCGTCAAGAAGGGCTGTTGGCCAAGATTTCCGAGCTTATGAATCAGACTAACATGGAGGACAATAAAGCCTTGGACAAGGTATCAGCGCAAATTCAGGAAGAAATCCTCAAGGCTCCGGTACCAAACGAAATGAAAGAAGAGATTTCAGAATCCTATCGCAAACTGGGGCACGGAGACAGAGAATTTGCGGTTGCAGTACGCTCTAGTTCAACAGCAGAAGATCTTGATGATGCCAGTTTTGCCGGGCAGCAAGAAACTTTTCTCTATGTAATTGGGGAAGAAGAGCTTTTGGCAAAAGTTAAAGAGTGTTGGGCTTCCCTTTATAACAGCCGGGCTATATTTTACCGGGCGCAAAAAGGTTTCAACGAAGAGGAAATCTCAATTGCAGTTGTGGTCCAGCGTATGGTTAATTCTGAGAAAGCCGGGGTTATGTTCACGGTGAATCCCATAACTAAGAAGGATAATTCCGTGGTAATCGAAGCCGTATGGGGATTGGGAGAAGCGGCTGTCTCCGGCGCGGTGACGCCTGATAGTTACAGTGTGCTAAAGGATTTACTGACAGTGGAAAGCGAATTTATTTCAACAAAAGAATGGATTATCGTTCAAAGCAGCTCTAAAAAAGGAGTCGAGGAAAAAGAACTCCCACCGGAAAAGGCAGCGCAGAGGGTACTTTCAGATGAGGAAATCCGAATGTTGGTTAATTATGGAGAGAGGCTGGAGCAATATTTTGGGAAGCCGCAGGATGTTGAATGGGCAATTGAAGGAGAGACACTCTATATTCTGCAAAGTCGCCCGATCACAACTCTTAATTAACAAGAAGGAAGTGAGAGTCATTGTACCACTACACGGAAGAGATTCAAGCAGATAAGACCAGAATTCGTATCGATGTACACAGTGAACAGCCCGTGACCCAACTCTTGGAGGAGACTAATTTTTTGAATTACCGCTTAGCAGGGGTTGAGGTTTTTCAAGAGGCCGGCAAACCAAATCCGGACATGGTATGGGACCAAACCAAAACCCAAAAGAAAATTCGTTATGGGAATAACGTTGTAACACTCGAAGGAGAATGGTTCGAAGGGGAAATTCAGAAAGTTATTGTCTCATTAATGTCTAAACACATGCTCGCAGAAGATCTTTACCTTTTTCATGCATCAGCTGTTCACTATCGGGGCAAGTCTATCATGTTTATGGGTGGGGAGGGGAACTCGGGTAAAACCATGTCCCAGATCGAGGCCTGCAAACGCGGTGGTCAGATTATTTCCACGGAAACAATTGTGACAGATCCTCAAGGCAAGGTTGTTATGGGTTCTAAAAACGTTTTTCTCCGTGTGCGGGCCAAAGGGACGGAAAGAATTGACAAACCGAATCAAGACGAGGGAGTGGTAAAATTTTTCAATAAAGCTCCGGAGTTTGAACACTACAACGAGCAAACCGGGATTGACATCGTAGTGCTGCCGGATATCGATGGCAATTACTCCACTCTAGTTGGGGAAATGTCCGATCAGGAGAAGCAGTACCAAAGTTTCCACTGCCTTTGTGACTATTATGGCATGCATTTACTGTTAGCCCCTGGGTTTCCGATGCCCTTGTTCGACACAGAAGAGTTAAGAGTTAAACGGGCCGCCTTCATTAATAAATTTGCTACCGAACGTCCCTATTTCTTTATTCGCGGTAAGGATCCGCAAGTTATCATTGATGAACTAGACCGTCTTTTAGGTTAGGGGGTAAATTCGTGAAATACGAAAAGATCTTTGATTTGTCAAGCAAAGTCGCCTTGGTTATTGGAGGAACGGGCGGTCTGGGGAAAGATATGGCCCTGGCCTTGGCCGAGTACGGCGCAGATGTGGTGGTTGCCAGCAGACACCCGGAAAACGGTAAGGATGTAGTGGAGCAAATCCAAAGACTGGGTCGCAGGGCTCAGGCCTTGGCAGTAGATATCTTGAATGAGGACGACGTGCGGGAGCTGACTGCTAAAGTGGTTGCCGAGTTTCGCCGTATCGATATCCTTCTGAACGGAGCAGGCACCAATGTCTGGCAAAAGGCTGAAGAGTACAGTGTGGAAAACTGGGATAAGGTTGTTGACATCAACTTAAAAGGGACATTTATCGTTAGCCGTGAAGTTGGAAAATACATGATTCAGCAAGGGGGCGGTAAAATCATTAACATTTCCTCTGTAAGAAGCCTCCTCGGTTACCCGGAAAATTACACGGCTTATTGTGCCAGCAAAGGCGGGCTTAATATGTATACCAAAGCACTGGCTGCTGAATGGGCTAAATACAACATTAAAGTAAACTCTATTGCTCCGACTTTTGTCGAGACTCCTCTGGTGGCGGACATGCTGGCTGACGAAAAGACTAAGACGACCTTGATTAATCGAATTCCTTTAGGGAGACTTGGTAAGCCTGAAGATTTGGTAGGTGCGGTCGTGTATTTCTCAGCTCCAGCTTCTGATTTTATTACCGGACAAATTTTGTTCGCCGATGGTGGCGTAACATCAACCCAGTAAAAACAATAAAGGGAGGAACTAGAAATGGTCAGAAAAATTATCGATCTTAGCATGGAAGTAAGTAGGGAAATGGTTACGTTTCCCGGAATCGCAAAAACATTAATCACTATGCTTGAATCCCATGAGGAAATGGCAACAAACATTGGCGCTGCCAAACACGGTGTTACGTCACTGACTGCACACAATCTTTTAATTTTAAGCGACCATGCCGGAACGCATATTGATTCCCGCTATCATATTGTTAAGGATGCTCCTGGCGCAGATGGAATACCCTTGGAATACTGCTATGGGGATGGTGTCGTTCTGGACTTCTCTGACAAACCGGTAGGTTACATGATCACTGCGGCAGATGTGCAGAACCAGTTGAAAAAGATTGGTTATACCCTTAAACCGCTCGATATTGTCTTAATCAAGACGGGCGCGTCCCGTTACAACAATGAAGAGCGCTATTTAGTTGAACACTGCGGTATGACCCGTGAAGCGACGATCTGGCTTATTGATCAAGGAATCAAAGTGATGGGAATTGACGCTCCGACATTCGATCCTCCGGTGAAAACCATGTTTGAAACCCTTAAATTGTGGGAAGCACACCGGGTTATGAATGAAAGAGAATATTACCACTTAGAAAATATGGCTAATTTTGATGCGATTCCCAAACCGTTCGGATTCATAGTTTCTGTACTCCCAATTAAATGGAAGCACACTACCGCTGCACCGGTTCGGGCAATCGCAGTCATTGAAGAATAGCATACTGATTGGCACTAGCATGGGAGGCAGCTTCATGCGCTTGCTTCCCGTTGGTTTCCTAAAAGTTATGGTTTCAACGGATTAACAAAGGAGACTTTGTGAAATGCGGTTAGCGATAATTAGCGATATTCACGCGAATCGCGAGGCTTTAGAAAGCGTTCTCGCAGCGCTGGCAGAGGAAAGGGTTGACAAGATAATTTGCGTGGGTGATTTAGTCGACTTTGGACCTTCCCCAAAAGAAGTACTGCAGTTTCTCTTAACCCGCACAAACCAAAGAGGAAGGGGATGAGATTAAGTTACAAGGGAGTAAACCCAAGTTACTATATTGAAAAATAGGGGGGGATAGAAAAAATGTTTCAAAAAGG
>DAHVVW010000194.1 GCA_027357125.1 Clostridiales bacterium | reverse complement strand
TGATCATTAGTATATACCCCGGGTCGGTATTGTTCAAGTAGATTTTTTTGACCTAAGCAGGAATTATTCAGATTAAAGTCGAAAAAAATCTATGTTAGAATCTTCTGCATTAACTACCAGCTATTAAGAAACTAAAATCATCGCGAAGTGCCAGTTAACCGGCAAGGGGTGAAGCAACGTGCACATCATTGAAGGCAGTACTAACGTAGGAAAGTACCACAGTGAGCATCACTTGCGCACGATTTTCGAAGCGGCCGCGATTGGGATTGTGCTTGTAGATTTAGAAGGGCGCTGGATAGAAGTTAATCCTACTCTTGCAGCAATGCTTGGGTACCGACAGGATGAATTAAGATACAAGTCTTTTACCGAAGTGACACATCCGGATGACCTCGCGGGTGATTTTAGGCTTTTTAATGAATTGGTGAGCGGGGTCAGGGAGCGGTATGTGCGGGAGAAACGCTACTTCCGCAGAGATGCCAGTATGATGTGGGGACGCTTGACCGTTTCCCTCGTGCGCACTGCTCAAGGCGAGCCTCAATTCTGCATCGGGATGATTGAAAATATCACGGAACAAAAACGGATTGAGGAAGAGCTCAGGCGCAGCGAAAACCGATTTCGCATGATCTTTCAGTCAGCAGGCATCGGAATGGATCTGACTGATTTAAAAGGAAGATATGTGGAGACCAACCGGGCATTACAGGAAATGCTCGGGTATGCGGAAGAAGAACTGCGGGGAAAGAGCATTCTCGACGTCACGCACCCGGAAGATGCAGAAATTGAATTAGCACCGCTCCAAGCGCTGGCTGCGGGTAAAATAGAACATTTTCAGATGGAGAAGCGTTATTACCGCAAGGACGGGAGCCTTCTGTGGGCGCGCCTGACAGTTTCCCTTGGCAGGAACCAGGAAGACGAGCCCCAGTATATGATCGGAATGATCGAAAATATCTCCCGGCGCAAACAAATGGAAGAGGAACTAAGAGAAAGTGAGAAAAGGTTCCGTGCCATCTTTGAGTCAGTAGCGGTGGGCATGGTGCGTGTCGATTTGGAAGGGAAGATCATGGACAGCAATATTGCTTTGCAGGAAATGCTGAGTTATTCCGGAGAAGAACTGAGGGGTTTTACTTTCCAAAGATTAACGCATGATGATGACCTCATTGAAGAACTGCCGCTGTTTCATGAACTTATTACGGAGAAACGGAAGTACTATCAGATCGAGAAAAGATACGTGCGCAAAGATCAAAGTATGGTGTGGGTAAAGCTTACCGCTTCCTTTGTGGCCGGTTCCAACTCGGATAATCATTTTTGTGCAGGGATAGTAGAAAATATCAGTGAACGTAAAAAGATGGAGGAGGAACTCCTAAACAGGCGCAAGCTTGATTCACTCGGGGTATTGGCGGGTGGAATTGCTCACGATTTCAATAACATTCTCACTGTTATCTTAGGCAATATCTCCTTAGCCAAAACGCATCTCAAGCCAGAGGATAAGTTGTATGACAAGCTTGTGGAAGCGGAAAAGGCATCCCTTCAGGCCAAAGATCTGACCAGACAGCTTCTTACTTTTGCCAAAGGAGGAGCACCTATTCTTAAAGCTGCGTCCATCGCAGGACTTATTGAAGACTCAGTGGGTTTTGCCCTGCGGGGCTCGAATATTATCTGCGAATTAAAGATAGCTGACGATTTGCCCCCGGTGGAAATTGATGAAGGGCAAATCAGCCAAGTCTTGAATAATATCATGATCAACGCTGTGCAGGCCATGCCGGACGGCGGTAAAATCAGCCTGGCAACAAGCTGTATTGAAAGCTGCGGTGAGCCTGATCTTCCTTTACGGCCGGGTAAATATCTAGAGATTGTTATTGGGGATGAAGGGTATGGAATCCCGGCCAAGAACTTAGTGAAAATATTTGATCCTTATTTTACGACCAAGGCTGAAGGAAGCGGCCTCGGGCTTGCAACCGCTTATTCTATTGTAAAAAAACACAAAGGCTGGATTAAGGTTGATTCTAAAGTAGGAATCGGTACGAAGTTTACCATTTACTTGCCGGTATCTACGCACAAATATCGCGAGGCTCAGCAGGTGGAAGAAGTGCCGATAACCGGACAGGGCAGGATTCTCGTTATGGATGATGATGCCGCAATTTGCAAGGTTATCGGAACAATGCTCAGGCAATTTGGGTATGAAGCGGATTTTGCCAAAGACGGAGAAGAGATGATAGAGCTCTATCTCAAGGCCAGGAGGGAAGGAACGCCTTTTGCGGCGTTGATCCTGGATTTAACAATCCCCGGCGGGGTTGGGGGCAAAGAGGCTTTACGACGGCTTGTGCAATATGACTCAAATGCTAAAGCTATAGCTTCCAGCGGCTATTCCAATGATCCGGTGATGGCTAATTATCAGGCTTACGGCTTTAAGGGGGTTATTGCCAAGCCTTTCAAAGCAGGCGAATTGAGTAAGGTGCTGGCGGAAGTACTTAAGGTGTAGTAAACCCGTATTTAGCTAAAATCTTCTGCCCCAGCGGGTCAAAATTTCATTGTAATTTTCCTTTCATAAAACACGAATTAGAAGTAAAACGTATACATAAAATGAGCGCAACATGCATAAGTGTGAGCTCAACACGCATAAGTGTGAGCGAAAAAGGCACCCTTTAAAAGGGTGCCTTACAAAATTCTTAATTCCAGGCATCTTCCTTTCCCAAAAAAACGTGGAGGCAAAACCGTTTCCAGCCTTACCCTGAGCTGCCCGCTACAGACAACTGGCCGGGAAACCATTGTACAGTTCGTACTTTAGGTTTCCGGGCTCGGAAGTATTTATGCAGTTTACTTTCATTGTAACAAAGAGAGAAAGGAACGTCAATCAGGATAGTTGAAGCCTAGGAATAAGAACGGTTGCAGCGGAAAGAGTAATAAAAAGTTTGCAATTTATAGCATAGGGGGGTATACTATTACCAGGAAAGTTGGTGGTCATGTTGGCAGAAGACAAAACAATTTCATGCACGGTCTGCGAAACTCTTGAGGCTGAGGGCGAGCGCCAAAGCCATCATAGTGAAAAGACTATTCGGGAACTGCTTAACCGGATGAACCGAATTGAAGGGCAAGTCCGCGGAATTAAAGGGATGATCGAGAGGCACGCTTATTGTGACGATGTGTTGAACCAAATAGCTTCAGCTCAATCAGCTCTTTACGGAGTATCCAAGCTGCTGTTGGAAAAGCACATGAAATCATGTGTCAAAGATCAGCTTCAGTCCGGGGACGAACAGGTTGTGGATGAAGTCTTAAATACTATCTTCAAAATGTTAAGGTGATAGATACAGTTTGGGGTAGGAGTAGCAGTTCGGGGAGGTGCCTGGTATGGAACAGGCCGAGATTAAAGTATACGGTATGACCTGCGAGCACTGTGTTCGGCGTGTGACCAAGGCTTTGGAGCAGTTCCCGACAATGGACAAAGTCGAGGTATCCTTGTCGGATGAGAGTGCCAAGTTCTCATATGATCCTGCCCAAGTGAGCATGTCTGATATTAAAGAAGCGATCACGGAAGCGGGTTATGCCACAGAAGTCGAGGAGACTGTGGCTGAGCCGCTCACGGATCACGCACCCGGAGCTTTCGTGCTTCCGGAAAGTGTAACAGGGGAAGAGAAAAAACAGCTTAAGGTAAGCGGGATGACCTGTGCCAACTGTGCCCTTACCATTGAGAAGGGCATCGGGAAAATGGCGGGGGTCAAGGTTGCTAATGTCAACTTTGCCTCGGAAAAGTTAAATATTGAGTTCGACCCGGACGTGGTTAAGGAAGAAGATATTATTGCTAAGATTAAGGATCTCGGCTATGGAGCGCAAAGTGAAGAAGGAGACGAGCGGGACAGCGAAGACCGGACTGTCATTAAACAGCGCAGCTGGCTGATTTTCAGCGCGCTCATGGCCATACCGTTTATTACGATGATGTGGCTCCCAATGAGCAGGACAGTGATGTATGTCGGATTTGTTCTTGCAACAATCGTGCAGTTTTCGGCAGGGTGGATCTTTTATCGCGGCGCTTATCATGCTTTGAAGAACCGCTCCGCCAATATGGATGTGCTGGTGGCTATGGGCATCACTGCTGCCTATGGCTACAGCGTCATGACCACGTTTCCGGAAATTTTCTTTCACGGTCCGACCTTCTATGATACTTCCGTTCTCCTGATCGCGTTTGTGCGTTTTGGCAAGTATTTGGAGGCCCATGCCAAAGGGCGGGCGGGCCAGGCCTTAAAACGCCTATTGGAACTACAGGCAGATAAAGCGCGCCTGCTCGTGGACGGAGAAGAGAAGGAAGTGGCTGCATCAGGTGTTAAAGCTGGGGATGTTGTCTTAGTTAAACCCGGAGAGAAGATACCGGTTGACGGAGAAATCCTTAAGGGACAAGCAAGTATTGACGAGTCCATGATCACAGGTGAGTCCATTCCGGTGGAGAAAGGCCCTGGAGATCCGGTGGTTGGGGCCACGATCAACCGTTCCGGTAGTATTAAAATCAAAACGACCAAAACCGGGAAAGAAACAGTGCTTTCTGGGATCATTAAGATGGTCGAGGAAGCGCAGGGAGTAAAGCCGCCGATTCAACGCCTGGCTGATACGATCTCGAATTATTTCGTGCCGACAGTCGTGGCGATTGCGGTCATAACTTTCCTCATCTGGTTCTTGGCCTTAAAGAGTTCTTTTGTGTTTGCTCTGACCGCCGGAATCGCAGTTTTAGTCATAGCCTGTCCGTGTGCGCTTGGTTTGGCTACCCCGACAGCGATCATGGTCGGAAGCGGGGTTGGCCTCAATCGA
>DAHVVW010000193.1 GCA_027357125.1 Clostridiales bacterium | reverse complement strand
GATTCAAAAAGGTAGAAGTGATGAGAAAAATCAGTTCATGCGCTCCATTGCCAAACACCAGATTGTCTTGCGCAACTTGCCAATACCGCGCCAGTTCTTCCCTTAAATAGGTGCAGTTAGGATCAGGGTAAAAGTTACACTCACTTACTGCTGCAGCAGCAGCTTCTGCCGCCTTCGGGGAGGGGCCGAGGGGGTTTTCATTAGAAGCCATCTTAATGATCCCGGTAATACCCAGTTCTGCTTCCACTGCCTTAATGTGCCTGCCCGGAATATAGGGCGTAAGAGTTAATATCTCCTCACGGATCAGTTCTGATGGTTTCGTCATCTTCATCTTCCTCCTTTAATCTTTTGACCTTATTCTCCCTTTCTACTCTGGCAATGATCTTCTCCAAATATAAAAACCCCGCCCCCAGTAAGGGACGAGATGCTCGCGGTACCACCCTTGTTGGTTTGCAAGCAAACCCACTCAAATCAGCAAGGTACGGGAACAGTTGTTCCGATACCCTCTTCGCGCTAACGGTCGAACTCCGGCCCCACCTACTATCCCTTCTGCTAAGCGGGAATTCAGCTGGCAACTCAGAGGAGAACTTCAACCTAGACTCATTGACCGGGCTCACACCCTCCCCGGTTCGCTTGGCAAATAATTTAAGCCTACTTTTCCTCATCATAGTTATTTAAGAATATAAGATTAATTCAAGTGTAGCACGGGAAAATGCAAAAAGCAAGAATCTGTTACGGCTTTCTCAGGAAATCCAAACGTACCTTTTATTCGTACCTCTACTGTTATTCCCCGGTTACAATCTTCCCTTTACCACTATTCTTCCCTTCGTACAACCGTTGGTCAGCCAAGCGGTAAAGTCCTTCATAAGTACTTGTTTCCCTGGGAAATTCCGCAACCCCAATACTAACCCCCAAACCGTACTCTTCAAGGCCCATATTCTCCCTCAATCTTTCGATGATGTCAATTGTACCAGGACTTTTCTTAAGATCCGTGAGCACCAAGGTGAACTCATCCCCACCAGTCCGGGCCACGATATCCTCTTCCCGCACTGATAAACGCAGATTTTGCGCGAGTTTGCGCAAAGCGGCATCTCCTACCGGATGCCCTTTGGTATCGTTTAAATGTTTGAACCCGTCGAGATCGAGAATGAGAAAGACAAAACTGGAGTTACGGCGGGAAGTTCCGGCCATTTCCTCGTGAATGCGCTGCTCAAACCCCTGACGGTTAAGAATTCCAGTCAAGCGGTCAGTAGATGCCAGCCGCTCTAATTCTCGGCGCTGACGGATAGTCTCCAAGGCAACCCCTAAACCGCGCACGAAAGCCCCGAGAATCTCTTGGCGCTGTTCCAGAGCCTTAGCCCGCGAATCCATAAGCCAGAGTTCGCCCACAACTCCAGAATGCGTACGTAAAGGCTCAATTAGGATTTTCTTCCACTGGAATGGGAATCTTTCACTGGCACTATCCTCCCCAAAAGAACGCAACGTGAAATTTTGCTGGGGAAGATAACTTTCGGAGGAATTAACTATCTTCAGAACTTCATCCGTCCAGTTGGTTTCATTATGCTTAAGCCTGCCGAAAGGAGCGCGTACTTGCCACTTATCCCCATCCTGCATTAAGAAAAAGCCTGCTTCGAGGTAGAGAATTTCCATGGCCATTTCACCTGCCTCGGTAAGGAGCTGTTCCTCAGAATCTGCCTGGACTAAAATCTCCGTCCCGCGTAAGAGCAGAGTTAGAGCCTGCTCTTTATCCCAAGCCGCCAAGAGCAGCTGCTGCTCATACACAGAAGAAGATATTAAAGGTATAAGTTGGTTAAGCCAGCGGACACTCAGCTCATCGAAAGAATCATTTTCTGAACTAAAAATAGTCAAAACACCTAACAACTGTCCAAAATGCAGGAGTGGCACACATAGCAGCCGTATGATCCCAAATTCAAGCAGTTTTTCCTTCCAGCTATAAAAAGGTCCGGTAACCCCATCAGGAGTATCACTGATCCGACCGATATCCTGAAGAATCGTCTTTCTCTGCAAGCATTCCTGTGCCCCCAGCCCATCTTTTTCAAACATCCTGAAATCAGCCGGGAAGATCGTGCTATTCAAAAAGTGCTCTTGTTCATTATCCCGGGCGCTAATAGCCAGGGACTGAAACTCCTCATCCCGCCACAGCCAAATTCCGGCCATGGCAGAATTAAATATATCCAGGCTGCGGCGAGTAACTACTTTTAAGCCCTCTTCCAGGTTTTTTTCGTGATTCATCTCCTGTAGCAATCCCAAGATGTCTTCGGGATTAAGTCTACTGCCATTGGTTAAGTTTGTCAGGATAGACACAGGCTTTCTCACCTTTCGCCATTCTGCGTTAACCTTGTCATCAATCAGGAAGTGCCCTTGACTGCACTCTCTTTGGAATACTAGGCTATATGTTACCCTAATATTTGCGCCTAGTTATCCCCTACTATTTTAGCACAACTTTAGATAAGTAGAAATTTCTTTTACGAGTTTTCTAAGTGAAAATAAGAGTTCATAAATTCTTCAAAATTTCGCCATACTCTAGTCATAAGTCTAGGGTATTCTATAATTGTCCGGGGTGAGAAAAATTAAAAATCCGGAGCAAAAATTTTAAGGAGGTCTCTAACCATGAAAAAAAGATTAGCTGCGGGTATACTTACGGTAGCCCTGCTCGTAGGCGGTGCCAGCGCCGTTCTCGGAGCAACTGATCCTGACAAACTGAGCGAAATCAAAGGACTTTACCAGCAAATGTTCAACCTTCAAAAACAAATCGCTGACAAAGAAGCTGAGGCAGGCATGATTACCGCCGATCAGGCCACCAGTATCAAGGGCAACATCGATCAAAAAACCCAGTATAACAGCCAGGCTTTAGACAATGGCATTGTTCCCAATATGGGGATGCGCGGCGGTCGCGTGGGCATAGGCATGAACGGTGGCCAGCCTTTGACCCAGGAGCAGATCGATGCTATGAATCAATTGCACCAACAGCGCCTTGATCAGTATAATGAGGCTGTTAAAAACGGAACCATCACTCCCGGCCAATTTGCACCCGGAACGGGAATGGGTGGAATGCGCGGTGGCCGCTTCGGCGGACAAGGGCAATTTGCCGTTCCGCCGGCTGCCGACAGTTCAACCTCGAGCAACTAACAAACTGAGCACAAATGCTCTAAAAGTAGAAGCAAACATCGTATTAAAGATAATGAAAACACTCGATTAAACCGCAGGTACCCCCAAAGCATGCTTTGGGGGTACCTGTTATTTTGGAGTCCTCTGCTTTTTTAGAATCTTCTGCGTTCATTCGGAATTTAGGCAAGATCCCGTGCCACCATTTTCACAGCATCAATCGTCCGGTCTATCTCTTCCTCAGTCGTAAAATGCGATGGGCTGAAGCGCACAACTCCCTGCTCCATAGTTCCGAGTGTTCTGTGAGCATGAGGCGCACAGTGCAGCCCCGCGCGGGCGACAATTCCGGCCGTTTGTTCAAGAGTAAAGGCGACAAAAGTTGAGTCAAGATCCCCGATATTAAAAGAAACGATCGGGGCTTTGGCGCTGGCGTCGGTACCGCCGTAAAGGGTTAATTCCGGAATTTCCAGCAATCCTTGAGTCAAGCGTCGGCACAGAGTTTGCTCTTGATACCGGATCTTATCCAGACCCTGGGCCTTTAGATAACGCAAGCCCGCACCTAAGCCCGCAATCCCTGCCCCATTTAAAGTTCCACTTTCTAAAGCATCTGGCAAAAAATCCGGCTGCTCATCCGATTCGGACAGACTGCCTGTTCCCCCATAAAGGAGTGGCTTCAGCTTTACATAAGGTTTTAAGATTAGCCCTCCGGTACCCTGCGGCCCCAGCAAACCTTTATGGCCCGGAAACGCAAGCAAGTCAAGCGGAACGTGCCCCAAGTCAAGCGGGAAGACACCGGCAGTTTGAGAAGCATCAAGAAGATAAAAAGCCCCATGCCTTCGTGCTATCCTGCCTATGCGTTCAATTGGCAGCAAGGTTCCAGTAACATTGGAAGCGTGTATAGTCACAACTAATTTAGTGTTTTTCCTGAATGCCTGTTCGTACTCAGCCCACGGAAATTCCTGTTCCGGAACTACGAGGATCTCCGTCACTTCCACTCCCTGGTCGGCCAGCACCTTAAGCGGCCTTGTCACCGCATTATGTTCCAGGGAAGAAGTGATGACATGATCCCCCGGCTGGAGCAGACCGAAAAGAGCCTGATTCAAGGCATGAGTGGCATTGTGCGTGAAAATCACCTGAGTCGGGTCATCAGCCCCCAAAAACTCACATAGGTCTTCTCTGACCTGATGCAGAAGACGCTGGGCCTGCACAGACGCGCTATGCCCGCCCCGCCCGGCATTCCCGCCCAAGTTCAAGGCTTCGATCATACTCTGTTGGATCTCAGGCGGTTTCGGCCAAGTCGTAGCCGCATTATCGAGATAGATCATACTCGTTCCCCCTCAAGACATCGTTATGCCAACAAAAATCTATAAAATAAATTTAATCCTAAAATAATTCATTAGTATTATAGGGGTATTATATTATTTTTTGCTATAAAAGTTTCGTTTGTCTGCATTATTTTTGAATGCCAGAACCCAAAAAACACCAAAACCATGCCTCAACGGCTGTTCGGTGTTTTTTCGTTCTCTACAGTTGAGCGTCCTACAGCTCTGGATATATGCACTACGATAGGATGCTCGACCATTTACCCTGCACAGGCCCCGCTTACCGCGCGCTGCTCCTGGTAAACTTTGGACCACAGATCAAACAAGCCTTCCTGCAGACTCCATTTCGGCTCCCA
>DAHVVW010000192.1 GCA_027357125.1 Clostridiales bacterium | reverse complement strand
CGCTGCCGTGGCGCCGGCATTAAGCAAGAGCCGGAATGAGGAGCCTTGGTTGCGCAGCAGGAGATGAACTTCCTCTTTTTCCGGCTGGTGGATTTTATCGATACGAGCCCCAATGAGTTGGGGCGCAAGCTCTTGAACCAGATAGTGTAGGGTGACGCCGTCAAGGGCCATAAACTTGAGACTCCTTTCGGTAGAAGTGGCTTAAACAGGGAAAAACCACGGTTGAAAATCGCTCTCTAAGTATAGCAGTCCTTGGGTATTTTTTCTAGGGACAAGGCATAAGCATGTACTAAAACAGGTTGAGAGACGTAAGTCTCCTGTGGAGACTTACGCCGTGAGGCCAAACTTAAGAACAATCTTATGGCCGAACGGAGCAGAGGTCAGAGGGCTAAAGCATGATCGCTATATGAATGAAGGGAGGAACTTGGGTACATGCGGCAACAAGCGTGGCACGTCTTGCCCTGGTTGGAAGTGGTTAAAACGCTGGGCGTACACCCGGGCAAGGGACTAAATTTGAAAGAGGTAAACCACCGCCTGAGTGAAGTAGGGCAAAATGTATTAGCAGTTAAAAAAGGGGTTCACCCTGTTTTTCTATTCCTGGGGCAATTCCGCGATTTTATGGTCTTGGTTCTGCTGGCGGCTACGGTTGTTTCTGGGCTCTTAGGAGAGATTGCGGACGCTGTGACGATCATGGCCATTCTCATTATTAATGCCGTTTTGGGCTTTATTCAGGAATTCCGGGCTGAGCGCTCAATGGAATCTCTGCGTTCTCTGACGGCACCGGAGGCCAAAGTTTTGCGTGAAGGGATCGAAAAGCGCATCCCTGCGGCCGAACTTGTCCCTGGAGATATTGTTATTTTAGAAGCAGGAGACCGCATCCCTGCAGATATTCGCTGGATTCAGGCGGTCAATCTCGAAGTGGAAGAGTCCGCTTTAACCGGGGAGTCTCATCCTGTAGGGAAGAGCATTGCTCCCATAATGGATGAACTCACCCCGATGGCTGACCGCCAAAATATGGGCTACATGGGTACGGTTATTGTCAATGGGCGGGGTGCAGGGGTCGTGGTGGCTACCGGTATGGACACGGAAATGGGTGTCATAGCCGGGATGATCCAAAGTGTGGAAGATGAAGAAACCCCTCTGCAAAAACGCCTGGCCCAGCTCGGGAAATGGCTGGTAATTATCAGCGTGCTGGTGTGCGTGGTTGTGGTTATTACCGGGGTTTTGCGTGGGGAAGGCTTCTATAAGATGTTCTTTGCCGGGGTCTCACTGGCGGTGGCAGCAATTCCGGAAGGGCTGCCGGCGATCGTGACCGTAGCGCTGGCCATTGGGGTGCAGCGCATGGTTAAAAGGCAGGCCATTATCCGCAAGCTTCCGGCAGTGGAAACTTTAGGCTGTGCAACGGTCATCTGTTCTGATAAGACAGGCACACTGACGCAAAATGAGATGACTGTAAGACAGGTTTTTGCCGGTGGCAGGATGGTTACGGTCTCAGGTCAGGGATATGACCCTAAGGGAGATTTCCACGGCCGGGAACCGGGTAAGGAAGGGGAGCCCTTGCGGGAGGCCCTCAAAATTGCGGCCTTGTGCAATAACTCCAAACTCACGAAGAAAGGGGTTCAGGTGGCAGGACTCTTCCGTTCCGCAGCCACAGAAGCCCCGTGGGGAATCGAAGGGGATCCGACCGAGGGTGCACTCCTGGTGGCGGCTGCCAAAGCCGGAATTTGGCGCGAGACTTTGGAACGCAAAGAAGAGAGAATAGGGGAAATCCCGTTTGACTCGGACCGTAAACGCATGAGTGTGATTTATCGTTCTAAAAAGGGAAAATATGCGTATGTCAAAGGTGCTCCCGATGTCATACTTAAGCTTTGTACCCATGAACTGAATGATCAGGGAAGAATAGAGCTGACAGAGCTGCGCAAGCGCACAATTCTGCGGGCCAATGACGCTATGGCTAAACAGGCTTTACGGGTTTTAGCTCTGGCGGAAAAGCCCCTGGCCGATGAGCGGGCTCTTGACGAACTTAGTGAACAAGGCTTGACTTTTGTCGGCCTTATGGGCATGATTGATCCTCCACGTGCCAGTGCGGGCAAGGCGATTCAGGTCTGCCGCCGGGCCGGGATCAAGCCGGTGATGATCACTGGGGATCATCGCCTGACTGCGGAAGCGGTAGCTATGGAACTGGGAATTATGCGGCAAGGGTCGGGAGAAATAGTTACCGGAGCAGATTTGGAGAGTATGACTGACGAGGACTTGGCGAAAAAGGTCATGAACGTCTCAGTTTATGCCAGAGTTACACCCAAGGACAAATTGAGAATAGTGAGGGCGTTTAAGAAGCACAATCAAGTGGTGGCCATGACCGGGGACGGGGTTAATGATGCCCCGGCGGTCAAAGAGGCTGACATCGGCGTGTCTATGGGCAAGACCGGCACGGATGTCACGAAAGAAGCTTCGTCCATGGTTCTGGGGGACGATAATTTTGCCACGATTGTGGCAGCGGTGGAGGAAGGGCGCGCTATCTATGATAATATCCGCAAGTTTATCCGGTATTTACTGTCATGCAACTTAGGAGAAGTGTTGACCATGTTTTTAGCGACCTTGGTCGGCTTGCCGCTGCCCTTGTTACCGATTCAGATTCTGTGGGTAAACCTGGTTACGGACGGGCTCCCGGCTATGGCCCTCGGTGTCGATGGCGCTGAGCCCGACATCATGAACCGTCCGCCCCGCACTCCGGGCGAAAGCGTATTTGCACGGGGTCTGGCCCGGAAAATTGGGATTCGGGGAACGCTGATGGGGATAGGAACTTTGTTTGTATTTGTGTCAGCCCTCTTTATTGGAGTAGACATCTTAGGGGCGCGGACCATGGCCTTCACTACCCTTGTTTTCTCCCAGCTCTTTCATGTGTTCGACTGTAAGTCGGAAACGCGGGGGATTTTCGAAATCGGATTGTTCTCGAATCCTTATTTGGTCGCAGCGGTACTGACTTCCGTCACGATGCAGCTGAGCGCAATTTATCTTCCGCCTTTACAGGCGATTTTTAAGACCACGGCCTTGGTGGGCTGGCAGTGGGGGTTAATTCTGGCAGTGGCAGGAGGACCTTCTGTCCTGATCGGGCTTGTCCGCTTGCTGCGCAATCCCTTGAGAGCCAAACCTTCTTTAGCCCAGCGCTGAGCATTTAAGCAGACGATTAGCGCGGCTTAAAGGTTGCATTGTATATTACCCTTTCCAGTCGTGTATACTTTCCTCAAACGGTTGACCTGCAATAGATGCTCGTAGTATTCTTTAACATGAACAGCAGGTGATGCGTAGGGTAAAGGAAACTTGGCGACAGGGAGGGAAGAGCATGGAATTCGTTAAAATGCACGGTCTGGGAAATGACTTTGTCTTCCTGGACCATTTTTCTGTGTCCCCGGCAACGGATTATCCCGCACTCGCCCGCCGTCTCTGTGACCGGCATTTCGGTATCGGTGCGGACGGGCTGATAGCTATTCTCCCTTCCGAAGCGGCGGACGCGCGCATGCGCATTTTTAACGCGGACGGCTCAGAGCCGGAGATGTGCGGCAATGGGATCCGTTGTGCTGCCCGTTTTCTCTATGATAAAAGGTATGTAACCTCAAATCCCCTGACAATAGAGACTTTGGCCGGAATCCTAAGCCTGCGCCTTGATTTGGGTGACGGGATAGTAAAAGGGGTAAGAGTGGACATGGGCGCACCCATCTTAAAGGCAGGCCTAATTCCGGTCCTGGCTCAGCGTGAGCCTCTAATTAACGTGCCTTTGAACGTAGAGGGCAAAGTATGGCATTACACCGCAGTTTCGATGGGAAACCCGCATTGTGTGATTTTTGTTAAGGACTTTGAGGACTTGGATTTTGAACATGTGGGTCCGGCGATTGAAAAACACGCTGACTTTCCGCGCAGGACGAATGTCGAATTTATCCGGGTAGACTCTGAAAATGAAATTACCATGAAGGTTTGGGAGCGTGGAGCAGGACCTACTTTGGCTTGTGGTACCGGTGCCTGCGCTGCGGCTGTGGCTGCGGTGCTCAATCATAAGACTGGGCGCTCCGTGACTGTGCATTTGCCGGGAGGAGACTTACTTATCGAATGGGCTGCAGACAACCATGTTTACATGACCGGCCCAGCCAGTTATGTTTTCCGCGGGGAGCTCGTAGAGCCTTAGCGAATGCAAGATGGATATTAGCTAATCTACTGCTTATCTAAGCAGATTAATAAGGAGGACATAGTAGTGGAAGAAGCACTTAGGATCAAAGCTTTGCCACCGTACTTATTTGCCCGCATTGATGAAAAAATCACTGAGGCCAAAGCCAAGGGAGTTGATGTCATCAGTCTGGGCATCGGCGACCCGGATATGCCGACTCCGGATCATATCATTGAGCGCCTGATTCAGGCTGCCCGTAAACCGGCAAATCATCGCTACCCTTCTTATGTGGGGATGCTGGAGTTTCGCCAGGCTGTGGCTGATTGGTATAAGCAACGCTCAAATGTGGAGCTTGACCCCAAGAAAGAAGTAGTGACCTTAATCGGGTCCAAAGAAGGGATTGCGCATATCGCCTTTTGCTACATCAATCCAGGAGATATTGCCCTTATTCCCGACCCGGGTTACCCTGTATATGGCATCGGTACCATGCTTGCCGGGGGCGTACCATATGCCATGCCTCTTAAAGAGGAAAACGGTTTCTTGCCTGATCTGGACAGTATCCCTGAGGATGTGGCCCGTAAAGCGAAGCTCATGTTCCTTAACTACCCGAATAATCCAACGTCCGCTATTGCGGATGAGGAATTTTATC
>DAHVVW010000191.1 GCA_027357125.1 Clostridiales bacterium | reverse complement strand
TGCGGCAGCAGGGACAACTTGCCCTTAGCAAACATTTTCAGCCCCAGTTCCTTATCTTCGGTCCAGCGTTTAACCCGCCATTTATACCCAATCACCATGCCAAGTTCGTACACCCGGCCGTGACGGTTGACCGATGCCAGGAAACTTTCGTGAAAAGCCGGTAAAGGTTTTCCAGGCATTCCCCCGCTCGCCAGCACCTGGCCTTTAATCACGTCAAGTATGGCCGAAATGTCAATTCCGTTGGGACAGCGGGCCTGACAGGTCTTGCAGCCGATGCAATACCATACCAGGGGAGCGCTGATCAGTTCCTCTTCCCGTCCCAGCTGGCCCAAACGCACTGCCTGGTGGGCTTTAATGTCGCTGTAAGAACTGACCGGGCACCCGCCCGAACATTTCTTGCATTGGAAACAGCGGCTGATGGGCTGACCGCTTTCCGTTTCCAAATAGTCCAGGAAATCAGTCACATTCCTTACCCTCCTTACCCCAAAAATTCTTTTCCTGGCTGCTGCTAGTGCAAGGTTTGTGCCAATCCATTTTTCGGTTTAAAATCAAGGATTTCGGGAACGTGCTTTTTATCACCAATAATGTGAAATAAAAAACAACTGCAGAAACTGCAGTTGTGAAATGTATCTCATTTCTGTTGGCGGGAATGTTGGCTCTGGTCGCAGGAGTTTCCGGGACAGGCATAGAATACCCCAACAGACTTTGGCCCCGGCAGGGCTAAAGCAAAAATGGACCAAATGGCAGAAAGGGTATCAGCATGCAATTTATGCCGGAAATAACACCGCCGCCCGGCGTCAGTCAGGCAGCCTTCTGGTTTTTGTTCCAAGGGGACCGTTTACTGCTCCAATTGGAGAATGACAAGGCGCAAATCCCCTTTGCTCCAGATTTGCGCCCCTGGGGCTTGGAACCGGTCAGACAGCAATATCTTGGCCGCCTGGACGGGTATCCCTGCTACAGCGGAGAATTGTCCGCCGCCTCCCCAGTCCCGCCGGGCATGACTTTGCACGGCTTGCGGAGGGTTTACGGACTCCTCGGAGAAGACATGTTCGGGTTGGCCGGACGAGCCCTGCAGATTGCGGCCTGGGACCGGACCCACCAATATTGCGGCCAATGCGGCAGTCCCACAGTTGCCAAGCAGGAAGAACGGGCCAAAGCGTGCCCGAAATGCGGGCTTTTAAGTTTTCCCCGCATCTCCCCCGCAATAATCGTGGCCGTGGTCAAGGATGACCGGATTCTCTTGGCGCGGGGCACCCGCTTCCCTACTGTAATGTACAGCGTCATTGCCGGATTCGTGGAACCCGGAGAAACTTTTGAGGCCTGTGTGAAGCGGGAAGTCCAGGAGGAAGTGGGCATTGATGTAAAAAACATTACCTATTTCGGCAGCCAGCCTTGGCCTTTCCCGAACTCCCTGATGGTCGGCTTTACAGCGGAATACGCCGGCGGTGAAATAAGGGTTGACAAAGCTGAATTTCTGAGGCGGGCTGGTTCAGCCCGGACGAGTTCCCTCCTATTCCGGACAAAGTCAGCATCGCCCGGCGCCTGATCGACTGGTTTGCAGCCAAATATCCGGCCAAGTAACCGGGGCGCTTGTGGTTAGGCGGCCAACTGCACCAAACATTTAGGTAAACTGTGCCAATTCACACTTAGCGGTGTTCGAAAGGGGGTTTTGTCCAGTGAGTAAGGCTATGATTCTGGTGTTTGTGGTGGAATTCTTGTTCCTGGCTATCGCTTTCGCCACCTTGTTCTTCCCTCAAAAAATACAGCAGCTGGCTATAACTGACAGGTCCAAATACAAGTACTTGAAATACCCTGTCCCATGCCGGATCAAGTCTGCAAGTTATGTTCCCATGCTCAGACTGATTGGCGTTATGTCCACGGCAGCTGCTGTTTTAGGCTTGGTTGTAATTGTGAACTCGTTGACCAGAGCAATCCCTTAGCCTGGTCAAATTTTTTCTTTGTCGCGGTCTTCCTCACAGGTGTTGATACCCAGGGCCTGACTCACCGGGCAATAGCCAATGGCCCCGGTAATCAGCGGGACCAAACCGATGATTCCCCACCAACTGCGGAAAAAGATGCCTGCAGCGATAATGACGATGCCAACAATAATCCTGATTGATTTCTCCGTGCCGCCAACGTTGCATTTCATTTTTCATCACCTCACAGATATTTTCTCCCGAATCAGGTAAAATATTCCGGTGATCACGCCCGATTTGAAAGGGGATCAGGATCAGTGAATAAAATTGAAGTATCCTTATGTCAGATGAAAGTGGACGCGGATAAAGCAAAGAGCCTGGGCAAAGCCAGACGGATGATAGAAGAGGCAGCAAACCTGGGAGCGCAGATAGTCATGCTGCCGGAAATGTTCAACTGCCCCTATGATATCAACTGTTTTCACACTTATGCAGAAGAACTTCCTATGGGTGAAACTGCCCTGCTGCTGGCAGAACTGGCCCGCAGCAAAAAGATTTACCTGGTTGGAGGTTCCATACCGGAATTGGCCGGGCGGGATCTGTACAACACCTGCCTGGTCTTTGACCCCGAGGGGCAAATTATCGGCAAATACCGCAAGGCCCACCTTTTTGACGTTCAGGTGAAAGGCGGCATCGAGTTCCGGGAATCGGCAGTATTAAAGGCCGGAGACAGCCTGACCCTAGTAAATACTCCCTGGGGCAAAATCGGCATCATGATTTGCTACGACGTCCGTTTCCCTGAGTTTGCGCGTAAGCTTGCCTCTGCGGGTGCAAAAATGATTTTTGTGCCCGCTGCCTTCAATCTGACCACAGGTCCGGCCCACTGGGAAACATTGTTTAGGAGCCGGGCCTTGGACAACCAGTTGTTCTGCCTCGGCAATTCCCCTGCCAGAGATGAGAACGCCTCCTACCATGCTTACGGCCATTCCCTGGCGGCAAACCCATGGGGCCGGATTATCGGGCAGCTGGATGAGAAAGAAGGACTCCTCACTGTGGAACTTGACCTGGACCAGATTGAGGAAGTGCGGCAGGCCATTCCTGTCTGGAGACAGCGACGGCCGGAACTTTACTAGCGGGGATATCGGAACCGTCCCCGGGTGTCCCAAGCAGGAGTTTGACACTCATGTCCTGTCGGACAGGGTTAATTTCGCTCCCCGCCTCTTTCCGTCACAATTTTCGCACAATAATTATTACTGAGTTGGGTAACCTATTAGCAATAATTAAGCCTGGTGGTTTCCTGGGCTTTAAAATGATGGGAGGTTGCCGGCATGGAGTTTAACATTGAGAGTACATCAGACATCTACAAATTCGCCCTGCCCCTGTATGATTACTTAAACAGGAGCGGGCAGGCCGAACTAGCTCAATCACTGGGTGACAAAGCTGACGGTTGTTACTGCAGCGCTTATGAAGCCCTCGCTGCCCACAGGAAAGCCTTTTCCGAGGTGAGGATGAACGCTCCAGATTTGCCGCAGGAGTACGCCAAAGCCCTGGACACCGCCCTCGACATCCTGGCAGATTTCTAGAAAAGGTACATCCAAAAACCCATGTGTGCTTCCGGTCGATCTCTAAACATATTTAAGCAGGCAACCTTCCTGGTCTGAGGTATCGTACTTCCTACAACAGGTGTAACCGTATGGTTGCCACAAACACCCCGGCTTTTGCCGGGGTGTTTAGTTTGGAGCACTAACTCGATTTCCCAACAGGGTCTATGTCGAAAATGCATGGCTACCCAATTGATTATGCATTTGAATTATCAATGCTCCTCTTGTATGATTAGTAGGTTAATTAAGTAAAAGATGGAGGGAAGACCCCTCCATCTTTTACTTCTGTTTATTTTTTACCCTTTGACTCATTGTTCTTACTGTCTTTTGAGGTGCAGCCGCACCCACAGTTTTCCTTATCGGCCATAATAGATGCCTCCCTTCATGGTAGTATTATTAAAGCCAGGGCGCCACTGGCATTAATCTAGCAGTTGTCGCTTAAACATGAGCAACCCTGATCAGGCGACTTCGGATAACTGTTAGCCTCGATTGAGGCAAGCCGCTCTTTTAAAAAGTTTCTCAAGCGGGTTAGCTCCTGTAATTGCAAGTCAATCTGTACCAGCTTCTGATTAATCAGATCTTTAGTATTCGACGTCACATTATCACAGCGGCCACTTTGCACGTCGTTCAAAATAATGCTGATTTCTTTCAGGCTAAGGCCAAGCATTTTTGCCCTCTTGATAAACAATAGTTTGTTTTCGTCCTCCAGGGTAAAAATACGATATCCGTTAGGACTCCGCGAGGGCCAAAGCAAACCAATGTCTTCATAGTATCTGATTGTTTTTGGGTCCATCCCTACACGTTTGGCAGTAGAACCTATGGACGGCTGCTGCGGCACACGAATTCCCCCTTTCAAGGTCATTATAAGGGTTCCAGTTGGGTGGAATGTCAACAATTTTTTATATCGAGATAAAAGAAAAGCACGGTCCGAATCCGAAAAGACCGCGCTTCCTTCCTAACTCAGTCCACAATCTGTTTTTGGCCAAGAGTCTGTTCTGTCTTCTTTGCATACCCTGATTAAGCAAATTGCTTTACGCATGTAGGATCCTCACTGGTTTCACTCCCACAGCAAGTCACCTATCCGGTAAAATCGCGTCCAGTCCATTTCTGTTAATTATTGTAACCTTCCCTCTGGCTAGCTCAACTAAGGCGTCATGTTCAAGATTCTTGAGTAGCCTGCTGATAACCTCCCTGGCCGTACCCAGTTCCAAGGCTATCCTTTCGTGGGTCATGTTTAGCTCCGGTTGTTCTGGAGATGTCCTGCTCAAAAGCAGTTCTATCAACCTCACATCCATTCG
>DAHVVW010000190.1 GCA_027357125.1 Clostridiales bacterium | reverse complement strand
TACTGGGATATTTAAGTCCCCACATAATGCCACCGACAGCAGCTAACATGGAACCAATACCGAAAGTGAAGGAAATGATCCGGTTGACATCGACACCCATAAGCCTTGCAGTTTCCTGGTCTTTTGATACGGCCCTCATGGCCATACCACTTTTAGTATGATTAATGAGATACGACATCAAGAATAAAAGGATAAAGGTAATCACCGGTATCATAAAGGTTAACATCTGAATGTGGACACCGGCCAAGCTAATACTTTTTGTAAATAATCCTATTTGTGGGAACGCTTTTGGTCTGCCGCTAAAAATAACGGTGGCTAAATTTTCCAGAAAAAATGATGCTCCAATGGCCGATATTAAGAGCGTGATCTTTGGTGCTTCTCTGATTGGTTTATAGGCGATTGCTTCGACGGTCATACCTAATAGACCCGTAAGCACAATTACTAATGCAAAAGAAAAGTACCATGGTATCCCAAAGGTGACAATGCCAAAAAAGGCAAAATATATGGCCATCATGAAAATGTCACCATGCGCAAAGTTAATCAACCTTAATATACCGTAAACCATTGTATAGCCAATCGCTACTAACGCATAAAGGCTCCCTAATGATATCCCATTCGCAAATTGTTGAAAGAACATTTGAATGGTCATCTTACGCTGTACACCACCTAAGCATTTATTACCTTACATCCCGAACACACAACGACATGACGCTGATTTCCAGACAACTATTAAAAGAAACTTCCTCTGTCACTGTCCAATCCCCCCTGAAAAGAAAGAAACGGCCCCCACTCTTAAAGACACTATAACTCACCCTGTGTAACCCCGAAAGAAAGCCATCAAAGATTACAAGCTAAATTTTTAAGAAAGAATGAGATTTAGGAGTCTTTAGGAATGTCGGGCCGTTAGAGAATGATCAGTCATCATTTATAAGCGTGTTATTTTGAAGGGGCAACGTAATCTAAGAATTGGAATTTGCCATCTTTCACGGTCTTGATATAGGCTCCTTTTATGGCATTTCTGTTTTCATCAAAATTAATGACACCGGTCGCTCCCTGAAAGTCTTTTGTTGCCAAGAGCGTCTGTTGAATCTTAACTGGTTCAGCTGACCCTGCTTTTTGCATTGCTTGATAAACGATAAGGTACGCATCATAGCCAAGTGCTGAAAATGCTGACGGAGCTTCATTGTATTCTTTCTTATAAGCGTCAATGAATTTTGTAGACTCAGCCGTGACCGCTTTTTCCGGAGCAAAGTGCGTTGAGAAAGTAGCCCCTTCCACCGATTTTCCACCAACGCTTAAAAAGTCGGGAGTTTCCCAAGAGTCTCCTCCCAGGAATTGGGTCTTGATCCCCAACTGTCTTGCTTGTTTAATTAAGAGCGCAGATTCTGTAAAATTGCCCGGCGCAAAAATTACGTCAGGTTTTTTAGATTGGATATTTGTCAACTGGGCTGAAAAATCCTGGTCTCCCGTATTATAGTTGGACACTGTGATAATGCTGTTCGGATCACCTGTCAACTTCTTAAACTCATCTTGGAAGAACCTCGCAAGTCCAACAGCATAGTCATTTGAAATTTCTTGGATCACTGCAACTTTGCGAGCACCTAATTTATTATAAGCGTAATCGGCCATCACTTTACCTTGGAAAGGATCAATAAAGCACACTCTGAAGTAGAATTCATTACCTTGGGTGACCAATGGGTTTGTCGGGGAAGGTCCGACTGCCGGAACCTTGGCCGCTTTTACGATACTTCCTGCTGCCATTGACAGGGAACTCCCATAGCTTCCAATGATGGCAGAGACTTTAACGTTATCTACAAGTCTTGTTGCTACCGTTGCCGCCTCAACCTTGTCTGATTTATTGTCATCGACAATCAGCTCAATTTTCTTGCCATTGACTTCGGGATATAGCTTATGCGCTAATTCAATCCCCTTCTTTTCCAGTTCACCGCCCCCTGCATTCGCACCGGTCAAGGACTCCATTACGCCTATCTTAATGACATCCGAAGCTGCCCCTTGGCTCGTCTTTCCCCCGCCCGTACTATTACCACACCCGGTTAAAACAGATAATAGCAACAGAGAAGCGCTTAACACTATGGCTATCTTCTTTTTCATTAAACTTCCTCCTTTTACATCTTTTTATTGGATTAAAACGACAGCAGTGATTATTTTTCACCTCCAATTCTTTCAAAACTTTTGCTTCGTAGCGATCTTAACCATCCCCTATCCAGCCCATTGTTTGCGAAATATTTCCAAAATTTTTGTTATAAACTAACATGCCTTGGGGATACCTTTAATTATCAAAATACCCTTCATAGAGCGAGAACTTAGAACTCAGTTCTAAAACCTGTTTTTTGATGTTTTCCAAAACAGTAGCGCGATCAATATTGTCAGCCACTGCTTTCATCATATTCCCCATTATCTCCATCTCATCTTCTTTCATGCCCTTAATCGTCATGGCAGTTGTGCCTATTCTAACTCCACTGGTAATCATCGGTTTCTGAGGATCAAACGGTATCATATTTTTATTGACCGTAATTCCAACGTCTTCTAAGGCCTTTTCAAATTGGGCACCCGTTAAGTTTTTGGTGCGTAAATCCACCACTAACAAGTGGTTATCTGTTCCATCTGTCACAATTCTAAACCCGTTTTCTTTCAAAACCTGCGCTAGTTTTTGGGCATTCTTTACAACTTGTTTCATACAATCCCTAAATTCAGTGGTCATCGCCCGTTTAAAAGTGTAGGCCTTCGCCGCCATGATGTGGAGATGTGCTGAGCCTTGGACACCCGGAAAGGTTGCTTTATCCAATTGCTTTGCATAGTCTTGCTTGCATAGTGCAAACCCCCCTCTTGCACCTGCAAGTGTTTTGGTCGTGGTAGATGTGACAAAATCAGCGTATGGCACCGGGCTTGGATGGACTCCTGCGGCAACAAGTCCCGCGACATGCGCCATGTCTACCATGAACTTGGAATGGACTGACTTTGCGATTTTCGCTATTCTTTCATAATCAATGATTCTCGAATAGGAACTTGCCCCTGCTACGATGAGCTTTGGGTGATGCTCATGCGCTAACCGTTCAAGCTCATCATAATCAATGCGCTCTGTTTCTCTGTCCAGCCCATAAGAAATAAAATTATAAAACCTACCCGAAAGATTCACCTTGCTCCCGTGAGTTAAATGCCCTCCTTGATCCAATCTCATACCCATCACGGTATCACCGGGTTCTAAGATCGCTGCATAAACACATTGATTGGCTTGTGAACCCCCATGCGGTTGAATATTGGCATGCTCCGCTTTAAATAAAAGCTTAGCCCGCTCAATCCCTAGTCTTTCTGCTTTATCGATGACCCTACAGCCTGCATGGTATCGGTTTCCCGGAAATCCTTCGGTCGTTTTGTTGGTTAAGATACTGCCTTGAAGCTCTAAAATCTGTGTTGGCACATAGCTTTCCGAAGCGATCATTTCTATCTCTGATCTTTGCCGGTTGAGTTCCTCTTCCACAATCTTGTACAGCTCAATATCTTGTTCTTTAACAGTCTGCAACACCTTTATTCCTCCTCGAGATACGCATGCGTTGGTATATTAGAGCGAGTGTAGTTGTCTCCTTATAGGGTGCAATTATATGAATAGCAATCTTTGTGCCAAGAACGAATTTTGTCTTAAATACACTTATTACTGCTACGACAAAATAAGACAAAAAAAATAATTATCATAATTAATAATTTATTCTAAAAATAAAACCCTATAAATATTTAAAATAAGCTTTCTTAGTTGCCTCAAGCTTAGTTTCTCAAATACAAGAAGGATGTTTATCATTTATGATAAACATCCTTCTGTGGGATGACCTTTTCATTAAGCTTCCGGTACAGGGTAGGTAAGCTAATTCCCAGTTCCCGGGCAGCATTTTGCTTTCCTTCCACTCCCCAGCCATGGCGGCTTAATGCCTCGATAATTTGAGTATATTCATACTGGCGGATTCGCTCTGCCAAGGGGGTATCCGTGCTGGGAGACTTGCTTGACAACAATCCGAGTATGCGTCGTGGCAAGCTGGTCTGTCGAATATAGGTTTCATTTTCGACATTAACAGCATACTCGATCGAATTTTCCAATTCGCGCACATTTCCCGGCCAGTTATAATGCTGAAGTATTTCGGTAACCGGGAAGGTAAAACCCTCGATATTTTTCTTTAGCTTCTGATTATATTTCTCCAGAAAATACCTACTCAATACCATGATGTCGCTTTTACGTTCCCTTAACGAAGGAATGACTAAAGGAATGACATTGAGGCGAAAAAAAAGGTCGCTGCGAAATTCCTTGGTCCTGACCTTCAATTCCAGGTCTTGATTGGTGGCCGCAATGATCCGGACATCGAGTGAAATCGCTCTGGTCCCGCCAACCCTTTGCACCTGTTGATCCTGCAAGACTCGCAGGAGTTTACTCTGAAGGTGCAGCGGCATGTCCCCAATTTCATCAAGGAACAGCGTCCCTCCATCGGCCAATTCAAATTTACCGGGCTTCCCTCCCCGCTTGGCACCGGTAAAAGCACCATCCTCATAACCAAATAGCTCGCTTTCCAACAACGTTTCGGGAATCGCGGCGCAGTTAAGGGCTACAAAAGGTTCTTTAGCCCGGGGGCTGGACGTGTGGATAGCACGGGCAAATAGTTCTTTACCTGTACCGCTTTCTGCCTGGATCAGGATCGTTGAATCACTTTGTGCCATCTGCAAAGCCATTTGTTTCACCTCCACAAGCGGCTCGCTGTCTCCGACTATGGCATCAAAGGTACTATTTCCCCTCATCCCGGCCAGATCGTTAACCACAGATCGGACATCCCGGATATCACTTAGGCTGAGGACCGCCCCTGTAATAT
>DAHVVW010000018.1 GCA_027357125.1 Clostridiales bacterium | reverse complement strand
CCGGAGGAAATAAGCAGGGCTAAAGAGAGGATAAGTGCCGGAACAACTTTTTTCAAAATGAGACCCCTCCTCAAATTTCTCAGGAATTCGATCGTTGGTGCCTTTGTTCTTCCTTGCAGCTTTCGTTGAGGACTATATCTTAAGGAACTGCCTTAGTGAGATCGCAGTGCCAATGGCCCCAATAACCATCCCGGAGAGAAGCAGTCCTCCTAAGACCTGCCAGAACAACAGCGGGTTTTGCACAACCGGCAGGAAGGTGAGCGTGCTCAGAACGTACCCGCTCAGCCAATCATAAGTGACCCCGACAGTCCCTGCCGCCAAAGCCCCTCCAACCAAACCCAAAAACATCCCCTCAATGAAAAAGGGCCAGCGGATAAAGCCATTTGTAGCGCCTACCAGTTTCATAATCTGAATCTCACGGCGACGTGAGAAGATATTCATTTTAATGTTAATCGAGATCAGGACAATCGAGGCGATGGCAAAAGCGCTGATTACCCCGATGCCGACCCAGCGCAGCCAGCGCGTGAACTGTAAAAGCTTGTCCACAAAGTCCTGGCCGTAAAGTACATTTTCCACCCCTGTAAGCACTTCAATTCTGTTAGCTATATCTTTAACCTCCTGCGGGTCGGAGGCTTTGACGGTTAGTTTATCCGGGAAAGGGTTGATCCCCCCTAGATCCTCAAGTAAATTATTGTTCCCGCTGCTCATTGTTTTGCCGAACTCAACCAAAGCCTGTTCCTTACTGACAATGCTTACAGAAGCGACCTGAGGCATCTTTTGGATCTCTGTTTTAAGACTGTCGAGTTGCTGGGGCGCAACATTTTTCTCGATAAAGACTGCTATTTCCAGCTCAGATTCAAAGGTCTTAGCCATATTAGCGGCATTGGCCAAAAAGAAAACAGAAAAGCCTAAGATTATCAAAGATACCATGACGGTTAGGACTGAAGCCGCACTTAACCAGGGATTGCGTCTGACTGAGTGAAAGGTTTCGCGGATGATGTAACGCAGGGAGTTAAGCTTCATAGCCATATCCCCCCTTCTCCTCATCCCGCACCAGGCGCCCGCCTTCAATGGCGACCACGCGTTTTTTCATTTGATCTACGATGTCTTTAGCGTGCGTTGCCATGATCACGGTGGTTCCACGTTTGTTGATGTTGTAGAGCAAATCCATAATCCCCCAGGCATTCTCAGGATCGAGATTGCCGGTAGGCTCATCCGCAACCAGCAAACCCGGGTTGTTAATGATGGCGCGGGCGACACATACTCGCTGTTGCTCGCCGCCGGAAAGCTGATGGGGAAAAGCTTTCCCTTTGCCTCCTAAGCCCACCAGTTCTAATGCAATGCGCGTGCGGGACTGAACTTCCCGGGTGGACATACCCAAGACTTCAAGCGCAAAGGCGACATTTTCTGCGACCGTTTTGTTAGGAAGAAGCTTGAAATCCTGAAAGATTACTCCTATGCCCCGGCGCAAATATGGTACTTCATATTCACGCATGCGTACTAGGTTTTTGCTGTTGACTAAAACCTGACCTCGCGTTGGTTTCTCTTCCCGGTACAAAAGCCGAACCAAAGTGGATTTCCCGGCCCCGCTCGGCCCGACCAGGAACACGAACTCCCCTTTGCCGATTTTAAGGTTAATATCAATAAGGGCCCGGGCACCGTTTTGGTAAATTTTCGATACATTACTAAGTTGAATCATCTAGTTCCTCCTTGATTTGTGTGCAAAACCCGGTTTCCCCATAACTACTGTTAAATTCGACACAAGAAGTAGATTTCCTGTTAACAAAAAAGAAAACGGGCTTAGATTAGCCCGTTGATCACATTTTTTTAATACATATAAATTCACTTTTCTACTTCCGCTCCATGACTGCACGAACAGCTTTAACAATCTCGTCCTTGGTGAGGCCGTACTTTTCCAAAAGTTCCAAGGGACGGCCGGATTCCCCAAAGCTGTCTTTAAGCCCGATCCTCAGCATGGGAGTGGGCCTATTTTCCCCCAGAACTTCGGCAACGGCGCTGCCCAGGCCACCGATGATAGTGTGTTCCTCGGCCGTGATCACGGCTCCGCACTCTGCGGCAACGCGAATGATGGTTTCCTGATCGAGAGGCTTGACGGAAGCAACATTAACCACGCTTACTTCAATCCCGGAGGAGGAAAGTTCAGCTGCCGCCTCCAGGGCTTTTGACACCATAATCCCATTCGCAATGATGGCTGCGTCTTTGCCCTCACGCACGATGTTGGCCTTGCCGATTTCGAAACGGTAATCTTTAGCGAACAGAAGCGGCACATCCAAGCGTCCCATACGGATGTAGACCGGACCGTGATGCTTGGCAGCAGCATATACCGCTTGGCGTGTTTCCTCCCCATCAGCCGGCACCAATACGGTCATATTGGGCAGAGCGCGCATGATGGCGACATCTTCGATCGCCTGATGTGTTGCCCCGTCTTCTCCCACCGTAATTCCGGCATGGGTGGCAGCAATCTTCACATTAAGCTTGGGATAAGCAATAGAGTTGCGGATTTGCTCAAAAGCGCGTCCGGTGGCGAAGACGGCAAACGTGCTGGCAAACGGAATTTTCCCGGCAGCAGCAAGGCCGGCTGCGGTCCCGATCATATTCTGCTCGGCAATCCCCATGTTAAAAAAGCGGTCTGGATAGTTTTTGGCAAAGTCAGCGGTCTTAGTGGACTTTGAAAGGTCGGCATCGAGCACCACAATCTCAGTGTTTTCTGCGCCTAAAGCCACGAGAGCTTTCCCATAAGCGTCACGGGTTGCTTGTTTTTCAGCCAAGGTTAGCCGCCTCCTCTTCCAGTTCTCGGATGGCCTGCTCAGCCTGCTCTGTGCTGGGAGCATTGCCGTGCCAGCCCACCTGGTTTTCCATGAAAGATACCCCTTTGCCCTTAACTGTGCGCGCTATAAGGATAGTGGGTTTGCCTTTAACCGCTTGCGCTTCGGCCAAAGACTGGAGCAGACCCTCGATGTCATGCCCATCCACTTCAAGCACATGCCAGCCAAAAGCCTTCCACTTTTCCGGAAGGGGAGCGGAAGACATGACACTGTCAGTCGTTCCGTCAATCTGGAGGCCGTTAAAGTCGAGAATGGCCGTAAGGTTGTCCAGCTTATAGTGGGCCGCAGCCATAGCCGCTTCCCAGACTTGCCCTTCGGCCATCTCGCCGTCGCCAAGCACGACATACACGCGATAATCTTTGTGGTCAAGGTTCCCTGCCAAGGCCATGCCGTTAGCGGCAGAAAGTCCCTGCCCGAGCGAGCCGGTGGTCATATCTACCCCAGGGGTATTTTTCATATCCGGGTGTCCCTGGAGCATGCGTCCGGTCTGACGCAGCCCCCATAACTCATCTTTGGGAAAATACCCTTTTTCAGCTAAGGCCGCGTACAACACCGGTGCTGCATGTCCCTTAGACAGGACAAAGCGGTCGCGCTCCGGCCACTGTGGATCCTCAGGCTTTACGCGCATAACTTTAAAGTACAAAGCGGCCACGATATCGGCGGCGGATAGGCTTCCACCCGGGTGCCCAGACTTCGCTGGAACTAACATTTTGATGATGTCCTGACGGATAACATTAGCCATGTGTTTGATTTCCGTGGTTGTCAACAGGATTCCCCCTTATCTTACTGCACCTTTTTTGTATGCTGCAGGTAGGCAGCGATAAACTCCTCTATTTCCCCATCCATCACAGCCGAGACGTTCCCGGTTTCCACATTCGTCCGGTGGTCTTTCACCAGGCTGTAGGGGTGGAAAACATAAGAGCGGATTTGGCTGCCCCAGGCGATCTCCTGCTGTTCCCCCCGGATCTCGGATAGTTCTTCCTCCTGCTGCTTGCGTTTGAGCTCCAGGAGCTTGGCCAGCAAAATGCGCATGGATACAGCCCGGTTCTGGATCTGAGAGCGTTCACTCTGGCACTGCACCACAACCCCGGTCGGCAAGTGCGTAATGCGCACAGCGGAATCTGTCTTGTTGACGTGCTGGCCGCCCGCGCCTCCGGAACGGTAGGTGTCAACGCGCAGTTCTTCCGGGTTAATATTTATTTCTGCGTCATCAGCGACTTCTGGGATCACATCGACTGAAGCAAAGGAGGTGTGGCGGCGTCCGGAGGCGTCAAACGGAGAGATGCGCACTAAACGGTGCACCCCTTTTTCCGACTTGGCGTAACCGTAAGCATTCTCCCCGGCCAACGATAAAGTCACACTCTTGACCCCTGCCTCTTCTCCCGCCAGCAGATCGAGGGTCTCGACTTTATACCCCCGCCGTTCTCCCCAGCGCACATACATACGGTAGAGCATCTGAACCCAATCCTGGGCTTCCGTGCCCCCGGCACCCGCATGCAAAGTCAGAATGGCATTATTGCGGTCATAAGGCCCGCTAAGGAGGATTTCCAATTCTAGATTGGCGAAGTGGTCCGTAAGTTTTTTGACCCCCCGTTCAATCTCTCCTTCGAGAGTGTCATCCCCTTCTTCCGCAGCCAGCTCCCAGAATATTGCCTGGTCTTCCAGTTCGCGTTCCAAATTCCGGTAAATTTTTACTTTGCTCTGCTGATACGAAAGTTCCTGCATAGTTTTCTGGGCAACAACTGGATCTTCCCAAAAATCCGGCCGGTTTAACTCCTGTTCCAGCCCTTCAATTTTCCCTTCGCGTTGAACGACGTCAAAGAGAAACCCTCAAATCTGCCAAACGCTTGGATAAAAGCTCAAATTCACGCTTCCACTCTTCAAGCACATCTATCATCCCTTTCAATTAGATCTATCTAAGAAAAATCTCCGGCAAGCTGCCTTGCCTGTTGCTAGTAACCGACATAGGCTCTGGTTTTTGGCTATGCCGTCCGGCCGCAGCACTTCTTGTATTTCTTGCCGCTGCCACAGGGGCAGGGGTCATTGCGACCGACTTGCTCCCCGATGTGTACCGGCTGCAGCGGCTGCGCTTCGTCGCGGTTGGTGCTGAGATTTTGCGGTTCCTCTTGGTGTGGCTCTTGCTCCGCAGCTTGCGGCGTTACGCGCATCAGATAGCGGACAATATCTTCCTGAATACTGTCAATCATGCCCTGGAACATGTCAAACCCTTCGTGCCGGTATTCGACCAACGGATCGCGCTGGCCGTAAGCCCTAAGCCCAATCCCTTCCCTCAGCATATCCATCGCATCCAAGTGATCCATCCACTTGCTGTCCACAACCTGGAGCATGACCGCGCGTTCGATCTCGCGCATGAGCTCGGCACCGAACAGCTCCTCGCGGCGTTCGTAGTAAGCAGTGGCTTCAGTAAGCAGAAGCTCCTGCACCTCTTCTTTATTGAGGTTCGCGATTTGCTCCGCTGTCAGCTTATGCCCGGGGAGAAAGAGATTGTCACAGTATTCGAGGAAACTGGGAAGATCCCACTCCTCCGGATACGGGCTATCTCCGCTGAACATATTGACTGTGTCAGTCACTGTTTTCTCTAGCATATCCATAATGTTGTCACGCAGATTCTCACCCATGAGTACAGCCCGACGCTGGGCGTAAATGACTTCGCGCTGCTGATTCATTACATCATCATATTCGAGGACATGCTTGCGGATATCAAAGTTACGCTGTTCAACACGGTGCTGGGCGTTTTCCAAGGAGCGGGTGATTATTTTGGAAGTGATGGGGATACTGTCATCCATCCCCAGCTTGTCCATTAAACCCATAATATTTTCCGAACCGAACAAGCGCATCAAATCATCTTCAAGAGAAAGGAAGAACTGGGATGAACCTGGATCTCCCTGACGGCCTGCCCGCCCGCGCAGCTGATTGTCAATCCTGCGCGATTCATGGCGCTCAGTCCCGATGATGTGGAGCCCGCCGACCTGGGCTACGCCCTCTCCGAGAACGATGTCTGTCCCGCGCCCGGCCATATTGGTCGCGATGGTAACCATTCCCCGCTGTCCGGCCTCAGATACAATCAGAGCTTCCTTTTCATGGTATTTGGCATTTAAAACCTGGTGCGGGATTCCCCGCCGCTCAAGCATAGCGCTGAGACGTTCGGATTTTTCGATGGAGACCGTGCCGACCAAGATCGGCTGGCCCTTAGCATGGCGCTCTGCGATTTCCTCAACTGCAGCTGCGAACTTCCCTTCCTCTGTCCGGTACACAACATCAGGCATATCATCCCTGATCATATCCTTGTTCGTGGGAACTTCGACTACTTCCAGTTTATAGATCTTGCGGAACTCCGGAGCCTCAGTCATCGCGGTACCGGTCATCCCTGCAAGTTTATTGAACATACGAAAGTAATTTTGGAAGGTGATCGTGGCGAGAGTCTGGGATTCTTTTTCGATCTTCACGTTCTCTTTGGCCTCGATAGCCTGGTGCAACCCTTCACTGTAGCGGCGCCCAAACATGAGACGACCGGTGAATTCGTCGACAATAATGACTTGACCATCTTTCACCACATAATCACGGTCGCGCCTGAACAAAGTGTGGGCTTTAAGAGCCTGGTTCACGTGATGGGCAACCTCTGTATGCAAATCATCATAAAGGTTGTCCACGCCCAGCATGCTTTCAACCCGGCCTACTCCCTGTTCAGTCAGGGTCACAACCCGGTCCTTTTCGTTCACGTGGTAATCATCCTCCGGCTTTAAGCGCGGAATCACTTTCGCCACATGGTAGTACAGTTCTGTGGGCTTGTCAGCCTCTCCGGAAATAATAAGCGGAGTGCGCGCCTCGTCAACTAAGATGGAGTCTACTTCGTCCACAATCGCAAAATTGAGTTCGCGCTGGACCAGTCCTTCCGGCCTGGTTACCATATTATCACGCAAATAATCGAAGCCGAATTCATTATTGGTGCCGTAAGTTATGTCGGCATTATAGTTCTCTCTGCGCTCAGCATAATTAAGCCCATGCACAATCAAGCCGACAGAGAGACCGAGGAAACTGTAAATCTGGCCCATCCATTCGCTGTCCCGCCGAGCGAGATAATCGTTGACTGTAACGACATGAACCCCGCGGCCACTCAGAGCGTTTAGGTAGGACGGAAGCGTTGCGACCAGGGTCTTTCCTTCCCCTGTCCTCATTTCTGCAATCTTACCCTCATGCAGCACCATGCCCCCGATAAGCTGAACATCATAATGGCGTTGGTTAAGCACACGCCGCGCCGCTTCCCGCACCACGGCAAAAGCCTCCGGGAGCAGATCGTCAAGGCCTTCCCCGTTCTCATGCCGTCTGCGGAACTCTACGGTCTTCTGCTTAAGTTCATCATCACTTAAAACCGTAATCGAAGGTTCTAGTTCATTAATTTGTTTAATGCGCTTTTGATATTTTCTAATCTCACGCGCATTGTCATCCAAAAGATTGCGTAAAAACCCCATGCGAACCACCTTTCTTCGTCCTGGGCATCACTTTATTGTAACATCACCTGCTATAAGGCCGCAACTGTCCTTGATGCTTCTCAAGTGCCCTCAAGTTTCCCGCAAGAGTTACTGAAAGCGTTCCAAAAGTTAATCGGGACGCACCCCTATGCAAGCACGTCCCGATCATCTAAACTTTTTTTCTGTTCCATCATTTCTTGACCTATTCCCTACGGCGCAGAATGTCCCCGCCTTTCACATCACCTTAAATGCGTGTTCTTAGATATCCGGCTCCAAGAGGCCGTAATCCCCGTCTTTGCGGCGATAGACAACATTCATTTGCTCCGTGTCAGCATTGGTAAAAACATAAAAACTATGTCCAACGAGGTTCAGTTGCATGATCGCTTCATCGACTGACATCGGTTTAGCCGGGAACCTCTTGTTCCTCACAAGTTGATGTTCTTCATCTGCTGCTGTCGGCAAATTTGGTTCATGATCCTTAAGGGCTTTGGTACGCATTTTTCTAAGAATCCGGGTCCGATATTTATCAATTTGCCTTTCCAGCTTCTCTAAGACTAGGTCAATGGAGGAATACATATCTCCCGTTTCTTCTTCTCCGCGTAAAATCATCCCGTTAATAGGTGCCGTTACTTCGACACGGTGACGATCCCGTTCGACCAGCAAGGTCACAGTAATGTCCTGAAATTCATCCGTGTACTTCTCTAACTTTCCGACCCGCTTAGCAACATAGCTTTTCAGGGCATCAGTCACCTCAATATGCTTTCCGCGAATTATAATGTTCATTTACTCAACCTCCTTTTTACCTGGTCTACAGTATACTATTCCCTCCTCTTAACAAAAATCCTGCTGAAACCCGTTAGATATCGTTTCTATTTTTCCCAGAAATCCGCTAAAGAAACATTAAGGGTTAGAAAAAGCGTGCCCTAGTCGAGCACGCTGTCACAGCGATTCTTTAATAAGGAATTTTTAGCTTTAAGACATCGTTACATTAGAAGCCTGCTCGCCGCGCGGCCCCTCAATGACATCGAACTCAACATCTTGGCCCTGCTCTAAGGTACGGAACCCGTCCCCAAGAATTGAGGAATAGTGCACGAATACGTCTCGGCCATTATCCCTTTCAATAAACCCGTATCCCTTCTGCTTACTAAACCACTTAACTTTACCTAACACCAAAAACAACCTCCTTGATTTCTGGGCTTTACGCCCTTCCTTCTAAGGATAACCAGTGCCGGTAAAAATTAAACAAGTGGGGTTCGTATTTAGCCACCTTGGAGCTTAGAGAATCTTACATTCAAAACTAAATTTAGCTTTAGGTTTAGCTGCCGCTAATCAAGATAAAAGTTATTAACGCACTTTAGTCACAGGTGCCTGTGGATAATGTGGATAACTTTGGGGAAAAGGCGTTTCTAAAAGGGTACCCATGTGGATAACCGTGTGCGAAAGTGCTGCGTTTATACAAAAACGGAAGAAGCCCTTTTACTTGCCTGAGTTTATTTAACTTTAGAAAATTCACTTTCTCAGCCAAGCAGGCATCAGACATTTTTTACATTCTAAATTGTTCATGAATTATTGGACAACAAGAAAAAACGGGAAACCCTCTCACAAGAGCTTCCCGCTAATTTCAAAGCTTGCTATATATTATTAACGTGCCGGGCGATGGTGTTGATAACACTCACGGCAGTAGACCGGGCGATCTGAAGTCGGTTGGAACGGAACTTGGGTTTCTGCGCCACAGTCCGCACACACGACAGTGTACATCTCGCGGGATCTTCCTTCGGAACCGTTACGTGAAGCCTTACGGGCACTACGGCAGTCCCGGCAACGGAGAGGCTCATTTTCAAATCCTTTTTCAGCATAAAATTCTTGTTCCCCTACTGTGAAAATGAATGTTGCCCCACAGTCTTTGCATACGAGTTCTTTGTCTTGAAACGCCATGAAAAATATTCCCCTTACATAATAATGTGACAGGCATATGCCCACCCAAAAATATTATACAGTTAATCTCCAGCGCTAACAAGATTTTTTTCAATTCCTGCCGCCAAACAAAGCCCGTAAATTTCTCCCACCTCCACTGCGCGCAACGCTTGCGCACACGCTTCAAGGGTCGCTCCGGTGGTGGTGACATCATCTACCAGCCAAATAATATGCCCGCTAAAATTTTTCTGGTCGCGAACCTTAAAGGCCCCGGTGAGATTGTGCAGGCGCTCCTGACGGGAAAGCTCTGCCTGAGAACGGGTCGGGAGCACGCGTTCAAGCCCGTTTAGCAGCGGAATCCCCAACTCCCACCTAAGCACTGAGGAAATCATTTCAGCCTGGTTAAATCCGCGCTCAGCCAACCGGGAAGGATGCATAGGCACTGCTACGATGCTATCCGGGGGCGGTAGTTGAGTTACGGCCCATTCTGCCAGCAAGTGCGCAATCTTCTGCACCAGCCGTGGCTGGGCCTGGTATTTAATGCGGTGGATGAAATCACGCCAGCCCCCGGCATAATGACCCCAGGCCGTTACGCGCGTAAGGGCTTGCGGTCCTCTGTGCTCCAGGCAGTCGCGGCAGTAAGTGGATTCTCTTGCTATCAGCTTGCCGCAGGCTTGACAACGCGCCAGTTCCGGATGAAAGTATTCCTTGATGCAGGTAGGGCATATTGGTCCGTCCTGCCCCCCGCACAAGAGGCAAACCTCCTCACCCTTATACCAGAGAGAACGGAGAAGCTCTTGCGTTCTATTAATAATGATTGAGGCTTTGCTCATGACATTACTCTCCCCCTGTCAGTCCAGCAGACCAGCGGTACGCGCGAGCTCGTTTTGCTCGTTAATCCAGCGCACTGCAGTGCGTATGGCTGCTGTTTCCCGGGCTGCGAAAAATATTACTCCCCCGCTCGGGTTCGCCCGGGTTCGCCCGGCTCGTCCTGCCATCTGTACTAAAGAGCGTTCGTCAAAAACCGGATGATCTGCTGCCATGACAGCTACTTGTGCCCCTTCAATCGTGACTCCCCGTTCAAGAATTGAGGTTGCCACAAATAAGTCAAAGTCCCCGCGGCGTAGAGCTACGAGTTTATCCAGTCTTTCCGGGTCGCGGCTGTAACTGCCGGCAATACTCCAGCCAGGGAAAATACTCTTTAAGATTTCCGTCCAGACGTTGACCGAGGAAATCTTCGGGACAAAGAAAATTACCGGGCCATGCTCGCGCAAGGCCGCCAGCATGCTGCCAAAACCCGGCTGCATCTTGCTTAAAAGAGAACCGGAATCTTTAACTCTACTCCAGTCAGGCATTTTCTTAAATACGGGCACCGGCAGCGGACGACGGTGATGGCGGGCCGGGAGACGGATTATTTTCCCCTCTTTTCTAATACGTTTAAGTGTTGCCGGATCAGGAGTAGCACTCAGAAACAGGATTTTGCCCCCTGGCCGCAAAGCCTGGGTTACCCCCCACTGCAGCATGCGGCTGTCACGGTAGGGAAAGGCATCCAGCTCGTCCAAAAAAATTAGGTCAAACGCCTGGTAGAACCGCAATACCTGGTGGGTAGTGGCTAGGACCAAGTCGCCGGCACTAAATTTAGCCGCAGAGGCGCCGGAAAGCACAGGGATGGACAAGTCAGGGAAAGCCTGCTGCAGACGCGGGGCCACATCGTGAATCACATCCTGGCGCGGAGCGGCGAAAAGCACGGATTTCCCCTGCCCTAAGGCCCATGCTGCCGCAGGAAAACAAACTTCAGTCTTCCCCGCCCCGCAGGCAGCCCATAAAAGGGCTTCACTTTCAAGTGTACTTTGCACAAATTCCAAAACCTGCCCCGCAGCTTTTTCCTGGGCGGGCGTCAGAACTAAGTCTGAGGTCTTGTTTAGGGAACGCAAACCAAAATTTTCTCTTGCAGGAGTCCTTAAATCACGGTAAATCACCTTGAGTGTAGACGATGTGCCTAAACTGCGGCAACTCGGACAGGTAAAAGCCGCGCCATAGATGCTGGGCCACTCTTCCAACTCACTTTCTCCACAGCGCTGGCAGCGCCAGCCCTTGCGCTCCCGGCGCACAGCCGGAACCCATTCCCCCAGACCCGCACGCACCAAGAGATGTGCCTGCTGCCATACTTCTTCGGGCTTAAGCCCATAGGAAGTAGCCAGCATCCTTAATTCATCTTCAGTCAACTTCCGTCCTCTCAAGGATTTTACTATTTCCACGTTTGGCTCTCTAGACTCCGGGCCTACCACCACTCCTGGCAGATAGTCTTTCAAGTATTCTAAGTCTCCCCAGTGCCAGGGGAAACTTTTTAAGACATCCTCCCTGGCCAGAGCCCTCAATATTGATTCTGATGGTACTGCGACCGTCTCAAGGTAAGCAAGAGGAACCCCGGGAGTCAACACGGTATAAGGTTCTATGTTCTTTCCATCTTCCTTGAAGCTGCCTCCTTCGAAGTAGGGCTTGTCCAATTCCGGGAAAGGCGAGAGCACAAGCTCTCCTTTCGGAGTACGCACAAGATAAAAGAGCATAAGCTCCCGTCCTCCTTTAACCTTTGGGCACAGCCTTTTATGCCCCCATACTGAATTTTCAGAGATGCTCACCCTGCGCTCCTGCTTCACGGATTACGCAGGCCGGAAAACGCCGTTCCACGAGCACCCGCGGGTTTAAGTAAGATTGCTCAAGACCGTGTGCAAGCTCAACCACTAAGAAAAGTGGCACACCCAGGGCGCGTTCAGCCTGGACCAATTCCTTTGCAAGGCGGCGCAAAGCTTCTTCCGCTCTCTCCTCCTCACGCCAGCTGGTATAAAAAGCACGTACCGGAGCACCCAGCTTCGTCTGTACCCCAAGTATTCTTGTCTGTAGCCCTTGCGGCAGCCGCCATTCCCAACCTGCAACAATCCACAATCCCAAAGAAAGTAGCAAGATTACCCCTAACATTCGTCCCACCTGCCTACCTTAGGTTATGTTTAAGAGTTGGCAGTGGTGCGTTGTCTATCTCTGGCATATTCAGCCAGGAAGTTTATTACGGGTGTGGGACGGAAGCTCGCCCACTCAGGCCATAAAGCACCAACAAACGGTGAGATTCTTCCCCTTTTGTCTTCGATACGGTCCGGCACCGCCTGGGCCCATCGATAAAGAGACAGTATCTCCTCGCTCTCCGCTACGGGCTTCGGCTCAAGCATCTTAAGTGCAGACTTTGGCTCAACCACCCCAAGGGAAGTTATGCTGTCCGTACCCTTCTGCGCGAGCTCCAGCTTGTCTCCCTTAAGCCCGGATCTGGCGTCAGCCGCTTTTAGGACTGCACCCTGGGCCCATTCATAGGCATTAAGGTCAAAACTGCGCCAGGCCAGTACCTCCTCTACCGCCCTCAGTCCTGCCCCCACATCCCCCTGTGTCAGTTCCAGCTCAGCTAGGTGCCTGCGCCAGGAAATCCGGGTCTGGTCCCAGCGCAGGCTCTGCTGCCAAAGAAGGGCGCTCTGCCCTGGAGCAACCGGCCCCAGGCGCTCCGCTTCCTGACTCAAGACCTGGCCTGGGTTAAGCAAGTCAGGCTGAATGAGGGCAGTACCGGACAAGAACAGCAAATAGAACGCGGCCAGGACGTAAATCCCCGCGCGCAAGAGGCGTGCAGACGGCAGGTTCCTGCGCGCAGATGACAAACCACGCCGGGCGGTTTGGTAGAAGCTTAAGGAGGATGATTCCGTCTCATTTAAGCCGCTTAGCAGCCAAAAGACAAGGCCCAGGGCACCAAAAGCAAAGTCGGCATCGAGTAGGGAATGA
>DAHVVW010000189.1 GCA_027357125.1 Clostridiales bacterium | reverse complement strand
GTTTGCCGGTTGTCCCTGACGAGGCATGCACCCGTACCAGTTTTTCCAAAGGCTCGGCCATTAACCCAAACGGATAGTTAAGTCTTAAATCTTCTTTGCTGGTCAGCGGAAGGCGCTGGAAATCGCTTAAAGACTTAATGTCCTCCGCTTTGGTCACACCGAGTTCTTCTAAACGCTGCTGATAATACGGAACTCTCAAAATTCTGGCAACGGTCTCACGCAGCTCGTGCACAATCTCTTCCTCTTGCAGCATCAGCTTTTCCTCCTAGTAGGCATATTCAATAACTTAGTGTTTAAATAACTTAGTGCTCAAAACTTTAGCTTAGCGACATTTAGTATTTCACCTTATAGACAAAGTGTCCGCATTTTGTGCTATCATATCTAATTAATAAACTCCTTGTCAAGATACGACAAGGAGTTTATACCAGAAAAAATATTGTTTACAGCCCTGCTTGTTGTCTCAGGTCCTGTGCTTTGTCAATTTTCTCCCACGGCAGATCAAGATCAGTCCTGCCGAAATGACCGTAGGCTGCAACTTGACGGTAAATAGGCCGACGCAAGTCTAAACTCTTGATAATCCCGGCCGGGCGCAGGTCAAAGTTCTTCTTCACTAACTCAATGATTTTTTCTTCGGAAAGCTTGCCGGTGCCGAATGTTTCAACAGCAACCGATACAGGTTGGGCTACCCCGATCGCATACGCTATTTGAATCTCGCAGCGTTCGGCCAAACCGGCCGCAACGACGTTTTTGGCTACATAACGCGCGGCATAGGCTGCAGAGCGGTCAACTTTGGTGGGGTCTTTGCCTGAAAAAGCGCCACCGCCGTGGCGAGCCATCCCGCCGTAAGTGTCCACAATAATCTTACGTCCGGTGAGCCCCGCATCCCCCTGCGGGCCGCCGATAACAAAGCGTCCGGTAGGGTTGATGAAATACCGGGTCTTTTCATCGAGAAGTTCAGAGGACACAGTCGGAAAGACCACGTGTTCGAGCAAATCCTTGCGGATTTGTTCCTGAGTGACTTCCGGATGGTGCTGGGTCGAGATTACAATTGTATCAACGCGCACAGGCTTGCCATCCTCGTATTCCACCGTCACTTGCGTCTTGCCGTCCGGACGGAGGTAGTCGAGGAAATCGGCTTTGCGCACTTGGCTTAGGCGCAAAGCCATCCGGTGTGCTAAGTCAATGGGCAAGGGCATGTAACTTTCCGTCTCATTCGTGGCATAGCCAAACATCATGCCCTGGTCTCCGGCACCGATCGCTTCAATCTCCTGGTCTGACATTTCCCCGGTTTTCGCTTCTAAGGCTCTGTCTACTCCTAAAGCGATGTCAGGAGACTGTTCCCCGATTGAGGTCAGGACAGCGCAAGTGTCAGCATCGAAACCGTACTTGGCCCTGGTATAGCCTACTTCCCTGATCGTCTCCCTGACAACCCGGGGAATGTCAACATAGCAGGTCGTTGTAATTTCCCCACTTACGAGTACCAGCCCGGTGGTAACTGAGGTTTCACAAGCGACTCTGGCATTAGGGTCTTTTTCGAAGATTGCATCGAGAATAGCATCCGAAATCTGGTCGCAAATCTTATCGGGATGCCCTTCGGTTACAGATTCAGAAGTAAAAAGTTTTCTGGCCATTGTTTGTTAATTTTCCTCCTTTACACCGAGTAAAACTGCAATTTCACGAACAAGCCTGCGCGCAATTTCCAGTTTCTCTTGCTGGGGTAAATCTATTCTTCTCCCGTCCGGGAAGAGAAAGCTGACAATATTCGTGGGGCTGCCAAAACCAGCTCCCGGCTTGGTAACATCGTTAGCTACCAATAAATCCACATTTTTGCGATGCATTTTCTCCTGAGCGTGTTTGATAAGTTCCTCTGTTTCCGCGGCAAACCCAACTAAGATTTGCCCATTCTTAGAGCGTCCGAGTTCCGCTAAAATGTCCGGGTTCGGAATGAGTTCGAGCTGCAGCTTGTCTCCCTGCTTCTTAATCTTCTGCTCTGACTGCACAGCTGGTCGGTAATCCGCGACTGCCGCCGCCTTGACCACAACATCAGCCTCCGGAAAGCGCTTAATCACTTCATCCCGCATTTCGAGAGCAGTCATTACCGGCACATGCAGAACTTGCGACGGCGGGTGGAGTGAAGTCGGGGCGCTAATCAGAACCGTTTCCGCCCCCGCTTCCTGAAGCGCCTGGGCGATAGCATAGCCCATACGCCCGGAACTGCGGTTTCCTATGTAGCGCACAGGATCAAGCGGTTCCTGCGTCCCTCCTGCCGTCACTAAAACCCGCTTTCCTTTAAGCCAAGTTTGGCTTTGGAAAAAGCGCTCAAGCTCTGCCACGATCTCTTCCGGCTCGCTCATGCGACCATCCCCATCTGTGCCACAGGCCTGAAACCCTTCCGCCGGCCCGATCATGTGCACAGAACGTTCAGTGAGGCACCTTAGGTTTTCCTGGGTCGCCGAATGGTGGTACATCCAATGGTTCATCGCCGGAGCCACAAAAAGAGGGCTCCGGACAGCAAGGAGCACCGTCGAGAGCAAATCGTCAGCCAAGCCTACCGCCATTTTGGCGATAATATTAGCCGTAGCCGGCACGACCACAACCGCGTCTGCGCGCTCAGCCAAGGCGATATGCTCAACATTCCAGAGCTTGGGCTCGGTAAACATCTCCACATGCACCGGATTGGCGGAGAGGCTTTGCAAGGTGAGCGGTGCAATAAAGTGGGCCGCTTCCTTGGTCATGACCACATGCACATCAGCCCTAAGCTTGCGCAAGCGGCTCACAACCTCAGCAGCCTTATAGGCAGCAATCCCACCCGTAACGCCGACAAGAATAAACTTACCTTCAAGCATAGTGTTACCTTCTTATTTAATACCTTCACGCGTCCGTTCGTAACGGATTTTGCCCAGAGCAATGTCTTCGAGAGCCAAGCTTACTGGCTTAACACCCTTAGTAACTACATCTGAGCTGCTGTCTTCCATTAAAATGCGTGCCCGTTTGGCCGTAACTACGACCAGCGTGTATTTACTGTCTACCTGACTCATTAATAAATCGAGTGAAGGCTGCTTCATGAATGTTCCTCCTTAAAGAGAAATGGATTCCGCTGAACACGGCACTTCTCTGCAACAAGAATGCTGCGCAATCTGTGAACCGCGGCAGGAACTTCATCATTTACCACAACATAGTCGTATTCAGTTACCAGCTTAATTTCCTGACGGGCAGTGGCTAGCCGCTTGGCGATAACCTCCTCAGCTTCAGTCCCGCGCTTATGGATTCTTTCTGACAAGGCCTCCAGGGACGGCGGCGCCACAAAAATAAACAATCCGTGCGGGATGCGCTTTTTGACTTGGAGGGCACCTTTCGTCTCTATCTCTAATATAACGTCTTTCCCGGCACTAAGTGCCTGTTCCATTGCAAAAATAGGAGTTCCGTAATAGTTGCCGCAAAACTCCGCCCATTCCAGCAACTCACCCTTAGCGATCATGCCCTCAAACTCGGCCTTCGTACGGAAAAAATAATGAATCCCCTCTATTTCAGCAGGGCGGGGTTGACGGGTGGTCGCTGAAACAGAATATTGGATATTCGGTTCCTGCCGGAGCAGTTCACGGCAGAGTGTGCCCTTACCGGCTCCAGAGGGGCCGGAGAGAACAACTAGCAAACCATCTCTTTTCTCCACGCTCACTTACCTAATCAGCCGGATCTTCGACATGGGAACTGGACTCTTTGCTGGAGAGACGGTGGGCCACTGTTTCAGGCTGCACAGCCGAAAGAATGACATGATGGCTGTCGCAAATGATAACCGCCCGCGTCCGCCTGCCATAAGTCGCATCAATGAGCATGCCCGCATCCCGCGCTTCCTGGATAATCCGCTTAATCGGAGCGGATTCCGGGCTGACAATAGAGATAATACGGTTAGCTGAGACAATGTTGCCAAACCCGATGTTGATAAGTTTGATATCCAATATTAACCCCCCTACCTATTCTAAGTTCTGAACCTGTTCCCGGACTTTTTCCAACTCGCTCTTGACATCTATTACAACTTGGGAAATCCCTAAATCATTCGCTTTGGAGCCGATCGTGTTAATCTCCCTGTTCATTTCCTGAATCAGAAAATCCAGTTTGCGCCCGACAGCATCTGAACTTTTAAGGGCTTTCCTACTTTGCTCCAAGTGGCTGTGGAAACGCACGATTTCTTCCGTAATCGAAGCGCGATCCGCAAAGAACGCAACTTCATTAGCCAAGCGGGCTTCATCAAGCACCGTCTCGCCGAGCAGGGCTTGCACCCGTTCCCGCAGGCGCTTCTGATAATCAGCTACCACAGAATCGGATCGCTGCTCTATCTTCTCTAAAGAGGCGGCCAGGAAATCAAGGCGGCCTAACAAATCTTCTGTCAGTTTCAGCCCTTCCATCGCCCGCATCCGCACAAAATGTTCAAGTGCCGCCGCTAAGGCCTCAGCGCAGACCGGCCACAACTTGTCAAGATCTGTTTCAGCTTCTTCCAGGGAAAGAACTTCCGGCAGCGCCGCCAAACGGTAAATATCCACCTCATAAGCAGTATGTAAGGATAATGCGAGTTCCTTCAGTGATTTATCATACGACAGCGCTAATTCTTTGTCAACCTTAGCCAATCTCTTTTTTTCTTCCGTTTGCGCGATATTAATATATATCTCCACCCGCCCGCGCTGGAGCTTCTCCTGCACCATCTTGCGCATCGGTTCTTCAAAACTCATAAAGTTCTTGGGGAGACGGACTACTACTTCCAAGAAACGATGGTTCACCGCTTTTAGTTCCACGGTAAACTGGTAACCCTGCCCACTGGCCTCGCCCCGGCCAAAGCCGGTCATACTGTTAGCCAAATAAACGCACCTCTTCATTCTTGGCCCAGATACATCCCCTCAATAGGCGACTTCACTAAGCCTTATTCATCTACTTGAACCGCATAAGC
>DAHVVW010000188.1 GCA_027357125.1 Clostridiales bacterium | reverse complement strand
AGCAAGTCTACGTGCTTGTTTGGAAGTTACGGCGGATTCAACGGCCGCAAGCTCCTGGCTGGAGATGTAGTAAACTTTGGGTCTGTAAACAAGGAGCTTGGAGAATTGGCAGGAAGAAAAGTCAAAGGGGATGCCCGGCCTCAATATACCAGAGAGTGGGTCTTGAGAGCTGTTCCGGGACCAAACGCCTCGCCGGATTATTTAACCGAAGAAGGAATGGAATTTTTATTTGGCACTCCGTTAAAGATCCAGCACAGTTCGAATAGATCAGCTTACCGCCTGCAGGAAGCTAAAGAATTGTCTTTTGCCAGGCAAGATGGCGGAGTTGCGGGGAGCCATCCTTCTAATGTCTTAGATCATGCTTATGCCATCAGGGGTGCTCTGAATATTTGCGGCAATACTCCCATTCTCTTGGTTGCTGATGGCCCGACTTTAGGGGGTTATATGTGTGCCCTGAGCGTAATTAACGCTGATTTATGGAAAATAGGTCAAGGAGCAATCGGCAGGGATTCTATTAAGTTTGAATATTGCACCCAGGAAGAAGCGATTCAGGCCCGTATTGAGCAAAGAGAATGGTTGAGCGTGAACTCGCTTGTCTAATGGAAGGGGATGTGTGCAATGGATTTGAATGTGGACATGGGTGAGAGTTTTGGCAGGTATCAATTAGGGGATGATGAAAGTGTGATGAAATATATTACTTCAGCTAATATCGCTTGTGGTTTTCATGCCGGGGATGCGTTAGTAATGTACAAAACTGTGCAATTGGCTAAACAGTACGGGGTAGCTGTTGGCGCCCATACCGGTTTGCCGGATTTACAGGGCTTCGGGCGCAGGAAGATGGAAGTCACGCCTGAGGAATTAACCAGTGATACCCTGTATCAGTTGGGAGCCTTACACGGAATAGCGAACACAGTGGGCCTGAAGCTTCATCATATTAAGCCTCATGGCATACTTTACCGCATGGTCTCTGATGAAGAGAAGTACGCCAGTGCTTATCTCGAGGCGGTAAGGCGATTTAACCCTGAATTATTTATCTATGTGCCCAGAGGAACTTTGGTTTGGGAGATGGGGAAAAATATGGGTCTGAGGTTGGCCGCAGAGATCCTGGTTGATCTTAGTTACGATGATAACGGTAATTGGGTGTTGGAGAGGAACAAGCAAGCGAGGTCGACGCAGGAAGTTGCCGAACGTGCCCTTATGGTGGCTCAGGAACAGGCAATCACGACGGTGAGTGGTAAAAAGATCCCTGCCGCAGCCGACACTATTTGCTGTCATGGGGATTCTCCCAATGCGGCAGAGGTGGTAGCTAAGATTAAGGAAGCTTATGCGGGTAAAGGCATTTTATTGAAGGCTGTATAGAATAACCTCATCTTGTACTATTGGATTAGGTACGATACTGACGACAGCGAAGAAGCTTGCGGAAATGGAAGCTTGAGGGAGGAAAATGAAATGGAAAAGACAGTACTGGCGCATATGCCCGGGCTCGTTGCGAGAGTAGTGGTTGATGAAGGAGAAAGTGTGCACAAAGGTCAAGAAGTAGCAGTGATCAACTGTATGAAAACCGAACTGTCTGTGACGGCAGAGTGGGCCGGAGTGATCAAGAAGATTCTTGTTAAAGAGTGGGATGAGATGGAAGTTGGCAGCCCCATGATAATTATGGAAGCGTGATAAGAAACGGTGTGAATTTGAATCCTTGAAGCCCCAAAAATATAGGGGCTTCTTACTTCCGCGTGCCCTTGCTTCCTCTGGTTTTCCTGGAGTATAATAGATTCAACTCTTGACACAGGCTGGAGGAAACCTCATGTTCGAGCTTTTTAGCCCTAGTTATCAAGCTGATTCCATTGACAGCATTCAAATTGAGATGCTCGCGCAGGCGGGGATTCGGGGCTTGATCATTGATCTTGACAATACCATGACTCCATGGAATGACGTGGAAGTGGGACCGAAAGTTGCAAACTGGTTCATGCGCTTGCAGAAAGCCGGTATCCGCGCCTGTGTTGTTTCCAATAATAAAAAGCGCCAGCGCGTGGCAGTTGTGGCGGAGAAATTGGGGATCCCCTTTGTCTTTAGAGCAAGCAAGCCCAGACGTCGCGCCTTTCAGGCCGGAATGGACATACTTGGTACGGGTCTAAAGGATACAGCTGTTATTGGAGATCAATTGTTTACGGACATCTTAGGTGGGAATAGACTGAGGCTGTTTACGATTCTGGTGTTGCCAATCAGCCAGCGCGAATGGATAGGAACCCGTTTTATGCGGCAACTGGAACGGGGGCTGGTATGGGCGATGAAGCATTTCGCCCGCTTTGAACTCCACGGTTCGAAAGTGCGCTAAGATGTTTTCGGAGTTTCTGCGGAATGGTTAGGCCATTCCGTTTTCTGTCGTATTTCTTCCTACCACAAATTATTGTTGCGATATTAGGAACATAGGAGAGGTCATCTTACTTATGGAGAAGCACTTTGCCGTTATTGGAGATCCGATTGAACATTCTCTTTCTCCTGTTATGCATAGAGCTGCTTTTAAGGCCAAAGGAATCGAGGCCGAATACCAGCGTTTTAGGGTCAGCCCGGATAATCTCGGGGCGGCGGTTTCCGGCCTGACGGCTTTAGGGTTTGCCGGCTGGAATGTGACAATTCCGCATAAGGAAAAGATTATTCCTTTTTTGCATGAACTCACTCCGGAAGCTAAGAGGGCTGGTGCGGTCAATACGGTAAAAGTGGATTCAGGGAGATTGATTGGGCATAACACAGACGGTCAGGGATTTGTTCGCTCTATTGAAACCGAGCTTGTGGGAACAGATTCCAGAGGGTGGTTTAACGGCAAAAACGCGGTAATTCTTGGTGCCGGCGGAGCTGCCAAAGGGATCGCATTTGCACTTGCGGACAAAGGGATGAACTTACATATTTTGAACCGGACAGAGGAAAAAGCTCATGAACTGGTTGGGCTTGTACGAGTTCGAGGAGGAGAGGCCACGGGCGGGGAACTGCTTCCCGGCAAGTGGTTGGGACAAGCTGACTTGGTGATTCAGACCACATCTGTTGGGCTTAAAGGAGAGAAGTTTTTATTTTCTTTGGCTGAGATTAACCCAGAGGCGTTGGTTGTTGACATTATCTTTCGCCCGCAGGAAACAGCGTTTTTGCGCGAGGCCAAAGCCAAGGGCTGCCATACTCTTAACGGGTTAGGAATGTTACTGCATCAAGGGGTTTTGGCCTGGGAGTTCTGGCTGGGAGAGAGGGCACCGCTTGCAGAAATGTGGGATGCTTTAAGGAATAGGATACTGGTGGTTGAGAAGGGTTGAGAGCTTGTGGTGGGATAAGTAAGGAAAAGGAAGCACAGTCCCGGGTCAGGGGAGCAACCTTGCTGGAATTATTGTTGGTACTCGTCATTCTGGCTGGGAGTACTTTTGTTTTAGGAGTGAAGCTGCCCGGGTACCTGCAAGGCGAACGTTTGGCGCAGGCGTCCACTCAGCTCTTGGAAGAGCTTAGGGATGCCCGCCAGGCTGCTATGTCTGAAAATACCTGGTACCAGGTGCGGTTCTTCTATGAGGACAAGTATTATCAGATCTTGCGCGGCGGCACTCAGGCAAGAAATGTGCGCCTGCCTGACGGGGTTTCATTTGTTACCGCGCCTCAGGATTTACAGTTTAATGCTGCGGGAATCCCGAATGTGGGGATGACAATTTTGCTCCGGACAAAGAGCGGGGAAGAGCGCAAGGTAATTGTGGCCCCGGTGGCAGGGCGGATTCGCGAAGAGTGATCTAAATAAAAGCAAGGGGGAAGATGAGTGCGTTTTCTGACAGCGGGAGAGTCCCACGGCCCCAAGCTGATAGGGATTATTGAAGGCATTCCAGCCGGCGTCAAGATTGAGAAAAATGAGATTGACCGGGCCTTGCGCCAGCGTCAAGGTGGCCCCGGCCGCGGCGGTAGAATGAAAATTGAACAGGATGAAGTACAGATAGTTTCCGGCATGCGCGGGGGTGTTACTACAGGGGCCCCTTTGGCTCTGGAGATCGAAAATAGGGACTGGGCCAATTGGGAAAAAGTTATGACCTGGCGCGAGGATGCCGACCTTATGAGCAAAAAAGTTACTGCTCCCCGGCCGGGGCATGCGGATTTAGCCGGAGCTTTGAAATACCGGACCGAAGTGCGCAATATTTTGGAGCGGGCGAGTGCGCGCGAGACAGCGATGCGTGTTGCTATAGGAAGTGTAGCGCGCCAACTTTTAAGTGTGCTCGGCGTCCAAATCAGAGGTCGTGTTGTGGCTGTTGGGGGCGTACGGGCGCTTGTCGAAGACAGCCCAGAGTATTGGCAAAGGGTTGAATCTTCAGAGTGGGCAGTGGGTGATCCGGAGGCGGAAAAAAAGATGTGGGAGCGTTTAGAACAAGCCCGGTCTGAAGGAGAGTCCCTGGGCGGAATTATTGAGATCCAGGCTCTCAATCTGCCTGCCGGACTCGGTTCACATGTTCAGTGGGACCGCAAACTGGATGGACGCCTGGCACAGGCGATTTTGTCGGTGCAGGCGATTAAAGGAGTTTCATTCGGCCGCGGCTTTGAGCTTGGAGATTTACCAGGCTCCCAGGCCCACGACCCGATTACTTATGCTGCCGGATCCGGTTACAGTCGGCTCTCCAATAATGCCGGCGGGATTGAAGGCGGTATGACAAATGGGGAAAATGTTATCCTTACAGCAATAATGAAACCGATTCCGACCCTGTACAAGCCTCTGGCAACTGTGGACATGGAAACTAAAGAACAGGTGAAAGCCAGTATTGAACGGTCGGATGTTTGTGCTGTTCCAGCCGCTAAGGTGGTCCTCGAGCATGTGGTGGCCTGGGTCTTGGCGGAAGCAGTCCTGGAGAAGTTTGGAGCGGACAGCTATGCGGAAGTAGAGGACGCCTGGCGGCGATACCTTGAATACTTAAGAAGTATTTAATTTAGGACGGGTGTATTTATGGAGCAAGTCC
>DAHVVW010000187.1 GCA_027357125.1 Clostridiales bacterium | reverse complement strand
ATGCTTGGAACAGCCCCGTCTGAGCATTGTCCGCTCTTACATGATAACAGCTTCGTTTTTAGTGCTGACTGCCTTACTTCTTGGGCTCGGCTTTGGCGAGCACGTCATCAACGATTCCATACTCTTTCGCTTCGTCCGCGCTCATATAATAATCGCGGTCGGTGTCAGCCTCGATCTTTTCAATCGGCTGCCCTGTCCTCTCGGCCAGGATACGGTTCATTTTTTCTCGAGTACGGATCAAGTGCTTCGCATGAATTTCAATCTCAGTTGCCTGCCCGGACAGACCATGTCCTCCGATCAAAGGCTGATGAATGAGAACTTCAGCATTAGTCAGAGCCGTACGTTTGCCCTTAGCGCCTGCGGCTAAGAGGAACGCCCCCATGCTTGCTGCCAGCCCGACACAGATGGTGTGGACATCGGCCCGGATGTACTGCATCGTGTCATAGATCGCCATACCCGCAGTAATCGATCCTCCAGGGCTGTTAATGTAGAGGAAAATATCCTTTTCCGGGTCCTCCGCCTCTAAAAAAAGCATCTGGGCCACTACCAAGTTGGCTACATCATCATCGATGCCCCCGCCCAAGAAGATAATCCTATCCTTTAGGAGCCGAGAGTATATGTCGTAAGAGCGCTCCCCGCGGTTAGTCTGTTCTACAACCATTGGCACAAGATAACCCATATTCACACATTCCTCCTTATCTCTCTGGTAAATCCTTTCCAGTATATCTTTACCCGTTAGCACTATTTTAGTACAAAGGTCAATAAAGGTCAAATGGTTTCTTTACATATGCTTATCGATTTCTTCCTGGAGAGCAGTTTTAATTGCGAAAACCTTTGGTCACAGAGTCCCTAAATGCAGAAAATATCTTAAGTAAATTCCACAAGCCGTTATACTTACGATTAATAATAGGGCCAGATAATCCTCCAGCCGCAAAGTCCGCCGGTGTATACCGGGCCAAGCCCTTGTATAGCCATAACCCCGGTTGAGCATAGCCATGGACAGGGCATCAGCCATTTGAATGGAATGAATGATGAGCGGTACCATGATGGGAATATAGGCTTTAATATTTCCCGTCAGGCTCTTTTCACTGAGGCGGGCTCCCCGCGCCTTTTGGGCCTCAAGAATATGTATTCTCTTTTTGTCCAGAGCTGGGATAAAGCGTAGGGCTGTCACGATCATAAAGGCTAATTCCGGGGGGATTTTCGTTTTCTGCAAGAATTGCAAAAGGTCATCGATCGGGGTAGTGAGGCTAAACACTGAAGAAGCAAGCACCATCGTCAAGAGCCTAAACAGAAAATTCAAGCCCATGAGAATCCCGCCTACAGTAGCTCCCAGACGCTGTCCGGGCAAGAGATAAAAAATAATGTTCTGACTGAATCCGTTCCGAAAACGGTCGACGGGATAACTAAAGGCAGTCACTACTAAAATGAAAAAGAAGATGGGGAGAAGAGGAATTAGCACCGTCCGAGCCTTGGCCAAGGGCATGTGGGCGGAAAAGGCTAAAATCCCAAGCAACAGGGTCAACCCCAAATTATAAAAGGGATTCTGAAACATCAGGGCAAGCACCGTGAAGCTTATAAAACCGAGCAGCTTCGTCCGCACATCCAGGCGGTACAGAAGGGACTCCTGCGCTAATTTGTTTAATGACATCCCACTTTCTCCTCTCCCGCAGCCGGAACTTTGATCCGATGATTAACGGCCACAAACCCCTGCATTTAAGAATTCTTCGACAGTAAGGAAGGTTCTTCCCAGTTCCAAATCTCTTAAGTCATGGCTGAGCCGGGCGATTTGGGGGGGAACAAGTGAAGCCTCTTGCATTACGCTCGAATTCGCAAACAGGCTCCGCGGTTCGGCATCACAGAGAATCCGCCCTTGATTAATGACAATGACTCTGCGGGCATGGCGAGCGACAATTTCCATATCGTGAGTGATCATCACGATCGTTGTTCCGTACCGGTTCAACTCCCTGATAAACCCCATGATGGTCTCAGTCCCGTTCCAATCCAAGCCGGTTGTGGGCTCGTCAATAACCAGGAGCTTGGGCTTGAGTGCCAGAATGGAGGCTGTTGCGAGCAACTGCCTTTTCCCCTTGCCCAGGGTAAAAGGGTGATCTGTACGGTGTTCTTGAAGCCCGGTTAAGTCCAAAACCCAGTCCAGGCGATTCCTTATCTCCTGTTGTCCAAGCCCGACATTCCTTAGACCGTACTCAATTTCCTTTTCCACGGAAACGGCGAAGATTTGGTGGTCGGGGTTTTGAAAAACATAACCCACGGTTTGGGCCAAACCTGCCGTCTCAATTTGACGCGTGTTGATTCCGTCTACGATGACATCCCCGTCAGACGGTTTAAGCAGACCGTTGAAATGTTTGGCCAGCGTGGTCTTCCCGGCACCGTTAGGACCGACAAGCGCGACAAACTCTCCCTCTCTAACGGACAAATTCAGGTCCCTGATGGCTGTCTGGCCCGACGAGTAGCGGTGGGCAAGACCCGACACTGTTAGTAAAGCCGATGTCTGCGCTATAACAGGCCTGTCTGGGATCGCCTGTGCTATAGCTTGTTCAGCTAACTCCATCAGGGCTATTGCAGGCTCAGGTGACTCCGATCGGCCCATTACTATCTTTCTTACAACGTTTGCAGCAGCTGACAGATTGAGCGGTACCTCCTCCGGCTCAATCCATCCCTTCTGATAAAAATCCCAGCCCAGCTCACTGACCGGCAAGGGCTTGATCCCTAGCTGCTTAAGGAGTTCGACCTTGCGAAAAAGGTCTGCAGGACGCCCCCGCCAGACGATCTCCCCTTCGTTGAGGGCAACGACCTCGTCCGCTCTCTCAATCACTTCTTCACCGTTATGTTCGATCACTAAGATGGTCAGGTTGCGGTTTCTCCGCAATTCATCAAGGGCAGTGTAAAGATCAACCCGCCCCTGAGGGTCCAGCTCAGAAGCGGGTTCGTCTAAAATAAGAACATCCGGACCCATGGCCAACACACCGGCAACCGCCAGGCGCTGCTTTTCCCCGCCGGAAAGTTCGGCGGTATTCCTTTGATCGTACCCTTGAAGAGCAACCAACTTTAAGACTTCAGCAACCCTGCGTTCAACTTCCATCTCAGAGAAAGCGAGATTGCGGGGGCCAAAGGCTGTGTCTTCCGCCACGGTCCGCCCGAAAATCTGAGTTTCCGGATCTTGCAGCACCAAACCGATGTGCCTGGCCAGAGCTTGTACAGGCTGGCGGCTGACATCCTGCCCTGCCACGGTCAGCCTGCCGGAGAGCTCTCCTTCCAGCAGTTGGGGGATAAGCCCGTTCAAGCACAGGCTTAAGGTGCTCTTGCCTGCTCCGGCAGGTCCCATGATAACGACGAACTTCCCCCGCTCAAGGTCCAGGTTGATGTTTTTTAAGGTAAGGCTTTCCGCATGGCGGTAACGGTAACAAAGATTCAAAAGTTCAAGTGCATTCTCCATGGTTTGCTCCACTTCTCCGGTTCGCCGACTCTCTGTCTGAACTATATCAGTTTGCTCCCTTTGATCCCTTTATAAGCAATGCCTGCTATGATAACATTAACCGCCGATCCCACCAGCAAGAAAGGCATAACCGCCAGAACCGCCCCCATGCCCCCTGCCGGGAACACCGTCAATGAACCCACAATCCCGTTGAGAGCAATCGCTGCGACAATTGCCGCAATGAGGCCCAGTTTGCGGTTGACCCAACGGAAAATAAGCGCCCATACTGCCATTTGCACGGCGATGACCAGGTGAACAGGAATACTTAAAGGGAATCCTACAACAGCCGATGTGAGCAAGTGAGCCACCGCAATCACTATGCTGCCCTCAGCCGCGCCGAAAGCAATGGCCGCAAAGTACCCGGGGGCCGAATCCATCCCAATTGTTCCTACCGGACTCGGAATTTTAATAAGGGCACCAACAGCACTTAGGGCAATAAAGATGGAAATGATTGCGATCTTTCTGACACTCCCTACGGATTTAACGACATTTGGTTGACTCATCAATAATTCCTCCTTCTAAAATTCAATATTCTTAAATTACTTCTTAATTGCTTCTCGATTACTTCTTGGTTTCTTTAGGTTTCTTTAGCTTTCTTCTTAATTACTTCTTACATTGGGAACGAGTATCCCTGCCTTAAACAATGGAATGGAGCGAAATGCAGGCCCCGCTCCTGCAAGCTCTCCCAAAAGTATGGCCGTTAACTCAGCCGGGGAGGTAAAAATCAAACAGGTGGAAGGCCCAGCCGACTTGTCCCAGTCAACCGGAGTAGAACCATCCGGAATAAAGTCGCATCCACTATTCTCAGCAAGCATGTCGGCCTCTCGGCGGATCCCCTGCGACCCCACCGGAACGATATCATGGATTCCATTAATTTTCAGGAGGGACAGAACATGTTTACCCTGAACGATCTCTTCATCATCCGGGTTTTGTACCTCGGGGCCAACCTTTGGCAGCCCAAGGCAGTAAACGTTGTCTCCGCTCAGAGAAGTTGCAATGCGCACCTCTTCGCGCCTGCAAATGCCGACGATGCTGATTCCCAGCCCGGTCTGACGGGTCGGCATATTCTTCTCCGTACTGATAGCCGCCGGCAATGATTCTATCCCTGCGGACTTAAGTTCATCCTTCACTCCGGCCAAAATCCCGTCTCCTGTGGGGTAAAGTTCGTTTGAAACGGCTACGGTTACAATTTGCGGAACAGCCCCGGCTGCAAGCACTTCAAGCAGCGCAACTCTGACGGTAAATCTACCCACTAAATGAGGAGTCACTTTAACGATGTCAAACTCTTTGTCCCCAATCGCCCCACAAGAATCACAGGCGGCAACAAGGCATTGCCCGTCTGTGAGCATCGCAATTTCCACATCCCGGCCTCGATAGCCCATCCTACTTCACCTCCTTTCCACTCAGTATCAAAGCAAAACTAAAATCATTCTAAAAATCGAAGCTATTTGAAAGCAAAAATAAAAAAGCT
>DAHVVW010000186.1 GCA_027357125.1 Clostridiales bacterium | reverse complement strand
CATATGAACGTAGAAAACTTAAGAAACAACTACCCCAAGTTACTCTCCCACATGGAAGATTCAGGCTACTCAAAGAGCTACATTTATTCATTTCGCAGGGAAATCCAATGGATCATATCAGAAGCTGGGCTGAGGGATTGGGATTGTTATGGCGACGTGTACCGGGATTACCAGGCCAATTTACCATCCCGTGACAAACTCGAAAAGAAGCACGCAATCATCGGCGCTATCGAGCAGTTCGATCTTCACGGTAGATATCCCGACTCAAAGTGGCATAGTTTTAAGACAAGGGGTCCGTACCCAAAGCTTGTACCCAAGTTCAGGTTGTTCATCGATCATTATGGCAAAGTGGCACGAGAGCACGGGAAAAAAGAGTCTACTATTTACATGGAATCGCATAATGCTTCCAATTTCTTGTTCTCACTGCAGGAGACGGGGATCAACCATCTAGATGATGTCACGGAGGAAGTGTTGGTTTCCTTGTTCATCTCCCCGGATGGGAGACGGCTCAAAGGCCACAACTACAGAAAATGTGCCTCCGCATTACTCAAGGCTTGCATCCCCCTGGATCCGGATGCCTGCCGTAAGGTATTGTCTTTGCTACCGGAAACCCGGAATACAAGAAAGAACATCCAATATCTTACGCCAGAAGAAGTGCAGAGGATCCGCAGTGCATTGGATGACATGTCCAATACGCTTACGCTGTGCGACAGGGCAATAGGGAAGTTGGCGCTATATACCGGCTTGAGGGGTTGCGATATCGCGGCCATGAAGTTAACATCGATTGACTGGGATTGTGACATCATAAGGATCGACCAACAGAAAACAGGGAACCCATTGGAACTCCCATTGGCAGCCACGGTTGGGAACGCTATCTACGACTATCTGACCGACGAGCGGCCCTCCGTTGAAAACCCGTACCTGTTCCTGTCTTTGACCGGATCTTACAGAGGCGTAACCCGCAACAACATGTGGAATGTGGCGGCACGCATTATGAAAGCAGCGGGTATACGCCAATCGAAGGGCGAGAGGAAGGGCCTTCATATCTTCCGCCACCACTTGGCGACAACCCTTTTGGGCAACGGGGTATCCCAAACTGTGATTAGTTATGCACTCGGGCATTCCTCGCCGGCATCTACGGAAACCTACCTTTCGGCAGACTTCGTCCACCTCAAAGCATGCGCCCTCGACATATCCCGTTTTCCAGTGCTTGAGGGGGTGTTTGACTTTGAGTAGGTTCGAATCTTTTATGGCCCCGCTTATGGAGTCATATATTATCTACAAAAAGGCATCCGGGCGATGGAGCGATTCTTACGAGCAAAATCTGCACCTGTTTGACCGCCATTGCTCAAGGCAGTACCCAAAAGCGAAAGTGCTGACACAAGAGATGGTGGACGGGTGGTGCGCACAGCGAGCCACAGAGAAAAACAACTCTTGCATTGCAAGGATAAATGTCGTATCGGGCTTTGTTCATTATCTGCTGAGCCGCGGAAAAACCGTAGTCGCAGGGCCGGTCTTTCCGAGAAGGGAACAGCAGACTTATATCCCCCACGCGTTCTGTGCGTCTGAATTGGATAACTTCTTCAAAGCCTGCGACAGCCTGCCATCCACACCCCGTGTTCCAGTGGTGTTCTTACGAAGGATTACGGTGCCGGTGTTCTTTCGGCTCCTGTATAGCAGCGGGATACGGACAAACGAAGCGAGGATGCTACATGTGGGTGATGTCGATTTAGATCACGGGATTCTTAATATCCGTCACTCCAAAGGCCCCAGCCAACACTATGTTGCACTACATGTCACCATGCTGAACCTGCTGAAAAGGTATAACGCCGCGATCCAAGTGTTGTATCCGGAACGGGAATATTTTTTCCCCGCCTACAACGGATCCTACCACACGAGGGCGTGGATTCAGTGCAACTTTCGCGAACTCTGGGGCGTGTATAACTCATCATATGCCACAGCGTATGATCTCCGTCATCATTATGCCACGGAAAACATCAACCAGTGGGTCGGCGAAGGCTTCGAGTTTGACTCGAAACTTTTGTACTTGAGCAAAAGCATGGGGCACAGTACGCAGGAGAGCACAAGGTATTATTACTCTCTGGTGCCGGCCATGGCAGATATCCTGGAGAAGCTTTCCGGTCGGGGCTTCGATGACATTGTGCCGGAGGTGGATGATGAAGAAGGCCAATAAAGAATCCACCGCCCTCGCCAGACACATCCACTCGTTCCTGGCCGAATATGTCCCGTCTCAGAAAAGCCAGAGCGAACACACTCTCAGGTCGTATGAGTACGCCATCTCGCTGTTCATTGGCTTTCTCGAAAATGAGAAGGGTATCAGCCCGGAGAAGCTGCACGGTGACAATTTCGACAGGGGCACAATTGAGGAATGGCTGCGTTGGCTTGCCGAAAAACGCGGCTGCTCCCCGGAAACCTGCAACAACCGGCTTGCGTCCCTGAGGGTGTTTCTGAAGTATCTCGGCGGCAAGGACATCTCCATGCTCTACCTATACGAGACCGCATCATGCATACAGCGGAGGAAGGAGACGCACAGGAAGGTGAAGGGCATGAGCAAGGAGGCGGTACGGGCATTGATGGTAGCGCCGGATACATCCACCATATCTGGACGTCGAGACTTGGCACTGATAGTCACTATATACAGTACGGCGGCAAGAATTGACGAGGTCCTGTCGATGAAGGTCAAGCAGTTGCATCTGGATGCCAATAAACCCAATGTCACCATCATAGGCAAAGGAAGCAAGATTCGGACGCTGTACCTCCTGCCCAAGGCAGTGGCCCACATAAAAAGCTACCTCAGGGAGCACCACGGGACGGCGCCAAACCCGGATGCTTATGTCTTTTACTCGCGTAATGTCGGCTCGCACGGGAAACTGAGCCAGATGGCTGTCAGCAAGCGGCTCAAAATACACGCGGCAACAGCCCACGAATCGTGTTCCGAGGTACCTCTGGGGCTTCATGCGCACCAACTCAGGCATGCGAAGGCATCGCACTGGCTTGATGACGGAATGAATATCGTGCAGATATCGTTTTTGCTAGGCCATGAGCAGGTGCTGACGACGATGGTGTACTTAGATGTGACTACAGAACAGGAAGCAAAGGCGCTGGTAACACTTGAAGATGAGAATGATCGGAAAGTCTCAAAAAAATGGAAGACTGGCGCAGGCTCACTTGCAAATTTCTGTGGGGTAAGGTCGATCATGAAATGAAAAAATCCAAACCTTTCTTCATAGAAAACTATTTGACTATACGGTATTATGATGAAAGGTTTGGATTCTGTTTCTGTTTGGATAATCGAGGAAATCCAAACGTTTGGATTTCCTGGAATTGCCGAAATTGATCTCGAAGTGGCGACAAAGGGAAGTCAGCCCGTGGGAAAATATTTTGGTTCGCTGGTTGTTGCTATTAGAGGGTTCAGAAAACCCGGAAATTTTAGAGACACTGGAGGAGATTGCAATGCAAGATTCTATTCTGCACGAGGCCATGGCAGCCTGGGAGAAGTTAAGCGATGATCCAAAAGTGAGAGAAGAGTACTATATGAGGCGCAAGGCTATATTAGATGAAAAGGCGGCTGTTAGGGAAGCGGAACTCCGGATGCAGGAAGTAGAACTCCGGTTAAAGGAAGAAATTACGAAAGGAAAGGCAGAAGGTAAAGCTGAAGGTAAAGCGGAAGTTGCAAAGAACCTCTTGGACATGGGAATGGAGGTTTCGAAAGTAGCCAAAGCAACCGGTCTGTCTGAAGAAGAAATTACGATGCTGAGAGATTAAGGGTCGGAAAAGGGGGCTGTTGCACAACGAGCTAAATAGTTCGTGGTGTAGCAGCCCCTTTACTGCTATATAATAATATTTGTCTCAAAATTCCCTTTGAATTTATCCTTTTAATAGGCCATCGAACTTCTAACCAATGCTCCCGACCATACTTTTTTAAAGCCTGTTTCAAGCCCTAAGAGTCTGTAATACTCAAATTGTTCCGGACTTATATATTCTGCAACGGGAATCTGCGCACGTGAGGGCTGGAGATATTGGCCCAGAGTGAGAATGGTACACCCCACTCCCCACAGTTCCTTCATAACCGTTTTTATCTCAGCTTCCTGTTCTCCCAAGCCAAGCATTATACCCGATTTAATTTGGACATTTGGAGAATAATCGGAAGCCTTTTCTATTACCTTTAAAGAACGCCTATAAGACGCTCCGGCCCGCACCAATGGGTATAACCTTGGCACGGTCTCCAAATTGTGCGCAATAATATCGGGCTTTGCATCTAATACCGTTCTTAATCTCCCTTCCTCTCCCCGAAAATCCGGAACAAGAACTTCTACTTCCTTGATCCCGCTTGTTTTTAGCAGTCGAACCGTTTGCGCGAAATAACCGGCTCCCCCATCTTCCAGGTCATCCCTCGTTACTGACGTTATGACAACTCTCTGTAAACCCATTTGCCGGGCAGCACCGGTGATCCTGAACGGTTCACCCGGATCCGCCGCCAGCGGTTTCCCTTTGGGAACGGCACAAAAAGAGCATTTTCTGGTACAAACCGTGCCGAGAATCAAAAATGTAGCTATTCCCCGGGAAAAACATCCTCCTAAATTAGGACAATGCCCTTCCAAACATATTGTATTGACATTAGCCTTGGAAATCAGTTCTATGGTGGCCTGGTGCTCCGGCAAGGACGTTACTACTGTTAATTTATTTTGTTTTAATGCGGGGACACCAAAGCTCACTTTTCCAACTCCGTTTCCTAGTTGTTTTCCGGGAAAATCTTTTCCGCCGGCGGCATTTCTTTGGGTAACTCGATCAATTCCAGTAAAGTTCCAAGGCCTTTTTCTGTATCGAAGTAGGCTGCCGCACCGTCGCCATCAGGCCCGAATCCGTAGGCACCGGAAATCTCTTTGTAACCAAGATTGTGCATTACTTCAGCTGCCTGCTCCAAACTCGAAACGAAAATCCCCAAATG
>DAHVVW010000185.1 GCA_027357125.1 Clostridiales bacterium | reverse complement strand
ATCCCGGCTTTGTTTATAGTAACTTATCCTCAGCTTGGGTTATTGAACATTATGAGGCTAGCTACACCGCAAAGTGCTATACTATCAGCAGTAATCTTCAATGCTTTAATAATTGTTGCCCTATATGCTTTTAGTGGTTCTGGGTCTAAGCTAGACAGAAAGGGTGAGAATTTCGATGCTTAAGACAATGACAAGGGCTTTGATGTTATTGGTCGTCATGACCTTGTTAACAGGAATAGCCTACCCGCTTGTAATAACAGGAATAGCTCAAGCTATTTTCCCTAAACAGGCCAATGGATCGCTAGCGTATCAAGGCGACAAACCGGTCGGTTCAGTTCTGATCGGACAAAACTTTAATGATCCGCGTTATTTTCATGGCCGTCCGTCAGCAGCAGGTACAAACGGATATGATGCTGCTAATTCCGGGGGATCTAATTTAGGGCCAACAAACAAAGCTTTATTAAATCAAGTAGCGAAACGTGCAGAACAAGTAAGGACTGATAACCGGCTACCTTCAAGTGCTTCCGTTCCCGGCGACTTGGTCACCGCTTCGGCCAGCGGACTAGACCCAGACATCAGTCCGGAAGGCGCTCATATTCAAGTGGCAAGGGTAGCTAAGGCAAGGAATATAAGTGAACAAAAGGTCCAAGCCTTAGTAGACCAGTATACTCAAGGCAGACAATTAGGATTCTTGGGTGAACCACGGGTCAATGTTCTAAAATTAAATATGGCATTAGATTCTTTATCCTTTCCCCAATAATAGCCTTGGAATTAGCCAAGGACAGAGGTAGAAAGTACGAGAATGCGCGCGCAGAGGAAATCTATGCGCGCATTCCCAGTAAGCTGGGTGATAAAGAAATGTTGGAAGAGAAACGAGCAGATCCGGATGAATTGCTGGACAGCATCAAGAAAGAAGGCCACGGAAAACTGACGGTATTTCTGGGCGCGGCTGCCGGGGTCGGGAAAACTTATGCCATGTTAGAAGCGGCACAGGAAAGATTGGCCGATGGCGTAGATGTTGTGGTTGGGTTAGTTGAAACCCATAGCAGAATTGAAACAGAGGGAGTACTTGAAGGCCTTCCGGTGATACCGTTAAAAATGCAGGACTATAGAGGCAGAGTATTTAAAGAAATGGACTTGGATGCCCTCATAGCGCGTCATCCTCAATTGGCCCTAGTGGATGAATTAGCCCATACCAATATACCAGGTTCCCGTCATACAAAGCGTTACCAGGATGTTGAAGAGTTATTGGCTGCTGGAATCAATGTTTATACCACCCTAAATATTCAACATTTGGAGAGTCTAAATGATGTTGTCGCTCAAATTACAGGAGTTAGAGTGCGTGAAACAGTTCCGGACCAGGTGCTGGAAATGGCGTCCCAAATCCAAATGGTTGATATTACGCCTGAAGAGTTAATTCAGAGGCTAAAAGAAGGCAAAGTTTACGTACCCGGACAAGCAGCAGAGGCTATGAAGAAATTCTTTCGCCCGGGGAACATTAATGCCCTGCGGGAAATGTCCCTTCGTTATACCGCCAAGCGGGTGGATAATCAGTTGGAATCATATATGCGGGTCCATGGTATCGCAGGTCCCTGGCCTACGGGAGAGAAGCTGATGGTATGTGTGAGCGGCAGCCCTTTTTCTGCTCGTCTTATCCGAACGGCCAAGCGAATGGCAACCCGACAGAATACTGAATGGCTGGCTGTCTACGTAGAAACTCCTGGTCGCATGTCCAAGAGTGAGACTGACAAGGATTCTTTGGCCAAAAACTTGCGAATGGCCGAAAAGCTTGGCGCAGAAATTGTTGGTCTCTATGGGGATGACGTAGCAGAAGAGCTTCTGGCGCTCGCCCGAAAACGTAACGTTTCTCAAATTATAATTGGCAAACCGGATCGAACCCGTTTGGGGGAGTTGCTCCACGGCTCCATCGTCGATAAAGTAATTCGGCACAGTCACGGCATTAGCATCCACGTTGTACCGGGACAGCGCGAAAGAACTGAACGAAAGCCTGATAAGATTGTATCTAAAGATAAAAACAAAACCGTTAACCGTCCCGTTCACAAAAAGCATTCCTATATACCTTATTTAATGTCTGTTCTCATGATGGTGGCTTTGACACTTATTATTATTCCGATTGAGTCATTTCTAGGACCGGTCAATATTTCTATGCTCTATCTGCTTCCAATTCTCCTTAGCGCGGCCCGTTGGGGCCGATTGCCTGCTATTGTTACTGCAGGAATAGGTGTTGTCATTTTTGACTTTTTCTTCGTTCCGCCTTACTATACTTTTACAGTCGATAACTTCCGTTATGTTATTAGCTTTGCCATATTAATGATAGTTGGTTTTGTTACCGGGACTCTTTCTGCTCGCTTAAGAAACCAGATCAGTTTTTCCCGAGACCGTGAACAACAGGTTTCCATGTTATACTCCCTTAGCCGTGATCTTACGGCTGTTGATAAATTGGATAGTGTCTTGGAAAGCATAGCTCGCAAGATCGCTGAAACTCTCGACGGTCAGGTTGTTCTGCTGTTGCCTGATGATAAAGGTAAACTAGTATTGCGGCAGAGTTCAAGTTCCGAACATTTTCTGAGTGATAGTGAACTAGCGGTGGCGACCTGGGTTTATGAAAGAGGGCAAAAAGCCGGGCAAGGAACCGAAACTTTAGGCTTAGCAAAAGCGTTATACTTGCCATTATCTACGGAACAGGGAACGCAAGGAGTCTTGGGGATTTGCTTTAATGCTGCAGAAACAGGAGGTCAGGTTAACCCCGAACAAATTCGTTTTTTAGATGCTTTCGCAGGACTGGCAGCAATGGCAATCAACAGAATAAAACTGGCAGACGAAGCCAGGCAGGTCCACACCTTAGCTGAGTCAGAACGGTTGCGAACGGCATTATTCAATTCATTATCCCATGATTTGCGTACTCCTCTATCATCAATCATTGGTGCGGTTACAGGACTCTTAGAAGACCATGATGCCGTGTACTCTCCCGATGCTCGTCATGATTTATTGCAAACGATTCTTCAAGGAGCCGAAAGAATGAATCGGTTTGTGAATAACCTCTTAGACATGGCTCGCCTGGAAAGCGGAATGCTCAAGTTAAATAAAAACTGGTGTGATATTCAGGATATTATCGGAGTAGCGGTAAACCGGTTAGGGGCTGTCCTTGCAAAACGTCCGCTCGATATCAATATTCCTGCAGGATTGCCCTTAGTCCAAGCCGACTATGTTTTGATCGAACAAGTACTGGTCAATTTATTGGAGAATGCAGTAAAGTACTCTGAGCCGGACAGCAAAATAACGATAGCTGTCCGAAAAGAACAAATGGACTTAGAAATCACGGTAGCCAACCGGGGTAACCGTATTCCTGAGACCGATTTAAGTAAGGTTTTTGACAAGTTCTACCGGTTGAGCTCTCCACTCCAAGTGAGTGGAACCGGTCTAGGCTTAGCGATCTGCAAAGGAATTGTCGAAGCTCATAAAGGTGATATTTGGGCTGAGAATAACGAGCTTGGTGGTGTAACAATTACGTTTACTTTGCCCTTAAGTGACGAACTGTCTGCTAAAGTTCCTGGTATAGAGGAAGGAGATCAGGAGGGAGAATAGGATGGATAAGAAAGGACAGCGTATTTTAATTATTGATGATGAACCCCAAATTCGCAGGTTTTTGCGAGTTAGTCTGACCAGCCATAGCTATGACGTAAGAGATGTGGGAACCGGTCAAGCTGGCTTAGATGAGGTTGCTTCATTTAGCCCTGAACTAGTGATTTTAGATCTAGGCCTACCTGATATGAGTGGCATAGAAGTGTTAACCCAGATACGGGCTTGGTCCAAGGTTCCAATCATCATTCTTTCAGTAACGGAACAGGAGACAGACAAGATTACGGCTCTGGATAAAGGAGCCGATGACTATGTAACAAAGCCTTTCGGAATGGGGGAATTACTGGCCCGGATGCGAGCGGCCTTGCGTCATACGGCGGGAGTTGGAGAAGAACAACCGGTATTAAGGTTTGATGAATTAGTGATTGACCTCCCGCATCGTCAGATTAAAGTTGCCGATGAAGAAATTAAATTAACACCGACAGAATATGACTTGATGAAGAATTTAGCTCTCAATGCCGGAAAAGTTCTAACTCATAAGTTTCTCTTGAAAGCAGTTTGGGGACCGGCGTATGAAAATGACATTCAATATTTGCGGGTCTTTATGGGACAAATTAGGCGGAAGATTGAGACTGACCCATCTCGCCCGCGCCATATTATCACAGAACCAGGGGTTGGATACCGATTATTATGAGTGGATTGGCTGACCCATAATCTTGCCGCTTATGTAACTTAAGTTTTTATTGTGAAACTTAAAGAATATTATGAACATAAAGATATACTCTTTATGTTTTCTTTATGCTTTTAGCGTTTTTCTTTAGACAATCTTTATGGCATTTGGAGCTATAATATGTGGAGCATTAAATAAGAGTAGCAATAGGGAATTGAGAATTGTAAAGGCCTTGACTATAGTTTAAAATTTTGATTCAAAAGGTGAAGGTATTAAAATGTTTTTAGTTGCTTAGATTAAGAATCAAATAGAAAGAAAATAGTGTGAGGAATTTTAAGCAGTCAATCCTTTGACAGGTATAAAAAAATAATAAAAAGCCAAAAAGGAAAAGAATGGAGTGCTTTTATGGCTGCCGACAACAGCAGATTAATTTGGTTAAGATTACGGACGTTAATATTCGGTCATCCTCTTTCGACGCAAAGTGCGGAAAAGCAAAAGCTAGGTATTTTTGGTGGCATACCTGTCTTTGGTTCAGATGTTATATCTTCTCAGGGTTATGCCCCGGATGCAATCTTGTATGTACTAATTTTAGCTGGAACTGCCGGTTATGCGGCATCTTCGAAAGTTACCACAGCTATCATTTTATTGTTTTTAAGCATCATAATGCTTTATCGCCGTACTATTCAGAAATATGCGCAGGGTGGAGGGTCCTACACCGTTGCTCAAGCTTACTTAGGAGAAAAAATGGGGCTTCTGGCTGGAGCCAGTC
>DAHVVW010000184.1 GCA_027357125.1 Clostridiales bacterium | reverse complement strand
TACCGAGCCCTCCTGCAACAGATACTGCTGCAGCCAGTTCTCCGGTCGCCACCCAGGCCATTCCCCCCTGAAAGATGGGGTACTTTATACCTAGCAAGCCGCACAGCTTGGTTGTAATCATCCTTATTCCCCTCTCTTGGCCCATTTCATAACGGTAGCACCCCAGGTCAAGCCGGCGCCAAACCCTACCATAACCACCACATCTCCATATTTAATGCGTCCGGTATGCACCGCTTCATCAAGCGCCACCGGGATGGAGGCGGCAGACATATTGCCATAACGATCCAGGTTTACTACCACCTTGTCCTGGCCGATTCCTAAACGCTTCATGGCTGCATCAATGATGCGAATGTTCGCTTGGTGCGGCACCAGGAAGTCTACATCTTCCCTGGTCAGGCCGGCTTTTGTCAAAACCCGGATTGAGGCTTCCCCCATCGTCCGCACGGCAAATTTAAACGTCTCACTGCCGGACATGTGAATTGTATGCAGCTTATTAGCAATAGTCTCCGCCGTAGGAAGCTGCTTCGACCCGCCGGCCGGGACGATTAGAAGTGGTCCGCCTGAGCCGTCTGCTCCCAGTTCATAGCTTAAGAAACCGTATCCGTCTTCAACCGGTTTGAGTACCGCAGCCCCTGCTCCATCGCCAAAGAGAATACAAGTTGCTCTATCTTCCCAGTTTAACAGTTTGCTCAGCGTCTCCGCCCCAATGACTAAAACATTATTATACATGCCTGTGGCAATAAACTGGCTGCCCACTGTTACTCCGTACAGGAAGCCGCTGCACCCCGCCTCCAAATCGAAGGCGGCTGCCCGTTTAGCACCTAAGCGGTCTGCCACCAGGCACGCGGTAGCTGGGAAGAGATGGTCCGGAGTAACTGTCATTACAATTACCAAGTCCAGATCTTCCGGGGACACCTTGGCATCCTCCAAAGCCCGTACTGCTGCCTGATAGCACAACTCAGACACAGGAGTCTCCTTGTCGGCGATATGCCTTTCCTTTATTCCTGTCCGGGTTACAATCCATTCGTCATTCGTATCCACCATTTTTTCCATATCAAAGTTAGTCAAAACATTTTCCGGAACATATGACCCTGTTCCCACAATTCCTACTTGACGCATTAAAAACACCCTCTTTTCTCTTTGACGTTATTAACTTAAGTATTGGGTCTGAGCCGTCATTTCTTGCGCGATAAGTTCGGTTAAACCGGCCTCTGCACATTCCCCTGCCACTCTGATAGCATTAAAGATAGCCTTTTCTTTGGAACTGCCGTGACAGACAATGCTAATTCCATTAACCCCGAGCAGAGGAGAGCCCCCATACTCCGCATAATCCATCATGCGGGCTATTTCCTTAAGACCGGGTTTTACCGCCAGCGCTCCCAGTTTTCTCACAGGTGTGGATGTAATTTTATCTTTAATAAGTTCAAACAGTGCCCCAGCCAATCCCTCAGCTGTTTTAAGCACGACATTCCCCACAAAGCCATCGCATACAACCACATCCGCCCGCCCGTACGGAACATCGCGGCCTTCAATATTCCCGCTAAAGTTTAGGCTGGATGCTTGTAATAGCGGGTAGGCGTGCTGAGTCAGCTCATTCCCTTTACTCTCTTCCGTTCCGATATTAAGCAGGGCAATGCGTGGATTTTCAATCCCCATAATATGGTGGGCATAAATGCTTCCCATCTGGGCATATTGCAGCAGATGTTCCGGCTTGGCGTCCGGATTGGCTCCAACATCCAGAACCAGCTTGCCCCCAGCGAGAGTCGGCAAGACCGTCGCGATACCCGGTCGTTCCACCCCTTTTACTCTCCCCAGCCCAAGCAGTGCACTCGCCATTTGGGCTCCGGTACTGCCGGCACTAACGACAGCGTCAGCTTTTTTCTCTTTAACCAGACGGGTCGCAACCACGATTGAAGAATCTTTTTTCTTACGCACGGCCTGAGCCGGGTGTTCATCCATGCCGATAACTTCCGACGCTTCCAGCAGGGACATATTTGCAGGTATATTTGAAAGCAAGGGATTAATCCTTACGCTTTGCCCCACTAGGATAATCTCCATCCTGGGATAAGCCTGGGCCGCTTTCACAGCCCCTTTGATGATTTCCCCGGGCGCATAGTCGCCGCCCATGGCATCCAAGGCAATCCTCATGCTCTCACTCCCTTCTTATGCTCCCAGCAAAAGCGAACACTACCAGTCTCCCTTTAAGTACTTGCTCCTCCCCAACCTCGGCAACTACTTCAACCCAATATTTATTGTCTTTGCGCTTTATAACGTTCCCTTCCGCCACGACTCTTTCCCCCAGCAGCACCGGACGCACGAACTTGAGGCGGGTGCTCCCGGTTACGGCAACCTCAGCATCTACTACAGCAATCGCGAGCGAATTTACCTGGGCAAAAAGGTGATGTCCTCTGGCAACTCGGGCTTTCGCCAAAACCATGCTTTCATCAATCATAAGCTCTGAGCGGGCATACTCTCCAATTCTTAATTCAAGCAAACTGCCGATAATCTCTTGCTGCCCCAAGGCCTTCAAGGTGCTGACGGATTCATGGGCAACAGCCAGGGTGCGCAGGCGCACCTCAGGGATATCTAACTTGCCGCGGTCAAGCCTGATCGTAGAAACACTCACCCCGAATCTCTGCGCCAATTCCTCATCCGTGAGGAAAGGGTTGTGGGAGAGAGCAGATTTCAATGCATCACGCCGTTCCTGTTTGCGATAGCGGGTCAATCACATCACCAATTTCCTAATCTTTCTTGTGACCTGGTCACAATTATAAAGGATAGCGTGAGAGATTTCAAGAGAGACAAACGAATAAAGAGCCCTCTTTTGAAGGCTCTTTAGGCTCGTTCGCGGCCACAGCGTCCGCGTCAATAGATTATTCCCCTACTTTAACAACTTCTTTGCCATCGTAGTAACCGCATGAGGGGCATACATGATGGGAAAGTTTCGGTTTATGGCATTGGGGGCATTCGATGTGGTTTGGCGCAGTCAGTTTCCACATAGCCCTCCGCTTGCGCACTCTGGATTTAGATTGACGATGTTGAGCAACACCCATATTTACACCCCCTTTAATTTCCTATCTTAATCCCAGTCACTCGACCGGGTGCCACTTGGCCAGCTCTGCCAGGCGCGGATCAATATTCTCCTCGCCGCAGCTGCACTTCGCCTGATTAAGGTTAGTCCCACAGTGGGAGCACAGACCTTTACATTCAGGCTTACAAATGAACTTCATCGGCAGAGCCAAAACAATCTGCTCTAGGATCCGCTCGTTAAGTTCTATTTGATCTTTCTCAAACAGCAACGCATTCTCAAGCTGATCATCTGTGGCTTTGACAGCTGAAACCCACTCATCCTCGTATTCGAGGTCAAGCGGATAACCCATCTCTTCCAGGCAGCGGCTGCAGTGCGCCCGCACCCGGGTTTGAACCCTGCCGTTTGCCAGCAGTTCCTTGCCCGTATTACTTACCCTTAGGGTAACATGTACCGGGGATTCAAAAGTGAGATCATCACCATCAAATTGAAGGGGAGGAAATTCCTCCAGCAAATCATAATTTGCGCTTGACCCTTCATCACGCAGAAGCTGAGCTACACTGACTTTCATAGACACCACCTCGATACACATAGACTATTATAGTTGGCACATTTTTCTTTGTCAAGGAAAAGTCTTTGACAGCTACTTGACTAACGCTTCCGTATCCAGCGCGATCATCAGTTCCTCATTAGTCGGTATAACGAGCACGCGGCAAGTTGCATCAGCAGCGGAAATATCTACTTCTTCCCCTCTGATCTTATTCTTTTCCGGGTCGAGGAGAATTCCAAAAATATCAAGATTGTTGCAAATATCCGCGCGCATGCTTCCTGAATTCTCCCCTAGGCCGGCCGTAAAAATGACTGCGTCCACACCATTGAGAACCGCAGCATAAGCGCCAATGTATTTCTTAACATCATGGGCAAAAATCTGGAGCGCGAGTTGGGCGCGATAATTGCCCTCGGCGGCGGCATCCTCGATATCCCTGAAGTCACTGCTGACTCCGGAAACCCCGAGCACTCCACACTTTTTATTGAGGAAGTCGTTTATTTCCTCAGAGCTGAGTTTCTCCTTTTCCATAATGAAGGCTACAATTGCCGGATCTAAGTCTCCTGAACGCGTCCCCATCATCAGCCCTTCAAGGGGAGTAAAGCCCATTGAGGTCTCAATTGATTTCCCGCCTTTAATCGCGGTAATGGAAGACCCATTGCCCAGGTGGCAGCTGATCAGCTTCAGCTCTGTCAGCGGCTTGCGCAGAAGTTTGGCGGCCCGCTGGCTCACATATTTATGCGAAGTCCCGTGAAACCCATATTTACGGATTTTATACTTTTCATAAAGCTCATAGGGTAACCCGTATAAATAGGCATAAGGAGGCATAGTCTGGTGAAAGGCCGTGTCGAAAACTACGACTTGCGGGACTTTCGGCATTAGTTTTTGACAGGCCTCAATCCCGGCGATGTTTGGCGGGCTGTGCAAGGGAGCTAGCTCTATGCACTCCCGCAACCCCTCCAAGACCTCTTCATTCACTATGACTGACTTGGAAAACCTTTCCCCGCCGTGAACCACCCGGTGCCCAACAGCCGAAATTTCTTCAAGCCCTGTGATCACGCCGTACTCAGGATGCACCAAGGCCTCCAGCACTAAACTTATACCCACCTTGTGATCCGGGATATCTGCCTCGATGACTTTTTTTCCTATGGCGGCGGTACGGTGGGTAAGAACTGCCCCCGGCATGCCAATTCGCTCCACCAGCCCTTTGGCCAGGGGATTATGTGTGTCCATGTCCAGTAACTGATATTTCAACGAAGAACTGCCACAATTAATTACTAGGATCTTCAACTCGTTTACAACTCCCTTAGCCGATTTGAAAATTCGTGTTTAATCTTTAACAATATTAGTGTTTTATCGTAGTATGTATTTATTCTGTCCCTCAAGCTCGAATTAAAATCCGCTATCCCTCCTTGTTCCTTATTGAGTGTAGCATAATTTCTTTGATTTTCAATGATTTACGCAAGAATTCGCCGAATTTCAGAAGATTTAGTCAAAGTAGCCTGCCTCCCGATCTCTATCGC
>DAHVVW010000183.1 GCA_027357125.1 Clostridiales bacterium | reverse complement strand
AATTTGGCTCTTCTTGCTTCCGTCGGGGGTTTAGACCCTGCCAAGGCGATTGCTGCCGCTACCGGAAATACTGCCAGAGTTTTCGGCCTGAATACAGGGATCATCGAAATTGGCAGGGAAGCAGATTTCGTCTTAGTCGATGCTCCCATGGGTTCATTTGGGCAGGATGCCCTTGAAGGGTTAAAGGTGGGGGATATCCCCGGTGTGGCGATGGTTATCGTTGACGGAGAGATCAAAGCCGGAATTAGCAGAAACACTCCTCCCCCGACCCATAAGCCGGTTATAAAATAATCAGCGCAACTTTGAAGTAGAATTCAGTAGTCAGTATTCAGAATGCCTCAAGCGGATTCAGGAAGTCTTCAAATGTTACACTTTCGTTTTCCTATTCTATCTCCTGTCTCCTCGTATCCTGACTCCTGACTCCTGTCTCCCGCTAGAAATTTAAGCTTATAAATGGAGGCTTACCTCATGGTACGGATCGAATTAGAGTTGTGTTCCGGCTGCGGCCTCTGTACCAAGGATTGCCCGCTGGAATGCATCGTTGTGGAAGACAAGAAGGCTGTGATAGGTGATGGATGTTCTTCCTGTGGGATTTGCACTCAGGTCTGTCCCCGTGGAGCGGCTAATAAAGTGGAAGANCAAGTAGTTGGGGTCGTAACTTGCGGCGCCTGTCCTGTTCAATGTGAAATTCAAGAGGGATTTACCGGAGCCTGTCGTAGATATACCAATGAAAACGGCAAATTAATACGGAATCGATCCTTGGTAACTCTTGTGCCGGAGTCTGTAAATCAGCCGCGCGAAATAAGTTGGCCCTTAATTACGGCTATAGGGGCAGGAACGGAGTATCCTGACCCGCGGCCTGCTCCCTATATCGTGCAGGGCAACCGGGGGGAGATTGAAGTTGTAACTGTTGTCACGGAAGCCCCGTTAAGTTACAGTGGGGTAAAAGTTAAAATAGACAGTAATTTTCATATTGGGGAAGAAGGAGCTAAGGTCCGACGCAACGGGCGCGTGGTCGGTATAGTTGATACCGAAGAGTACGGCTCTAAAATTTTAAGCCTTGGAGGGGCTAACCTCCTTACCGGGAAGACCGGCTTTATCGTAGCCCGTACAATTGTCGATGTTGCGAACAGGCAAAGCGTGTCCTTGAAGGTTGACGGCGGCAGTGAATTGGAATTACAGGTTGGGCATCATCCTGTCATAGACGGGCAGACAGACATAACGATGAGGGTAGGGTGTGGCAGTGCAACAGTAGGCCTTTTCGCCCACCATTTGAGAGATGTAGTTGATGAGGCTATTATTTTGGATCACCATGTTATCGGGCTCTTATCTGAACACCGGGCCGGACAGGAAGTGGGTATGACTTATAGTGGTGTCATTCCCAACGGGCGTAAAAGTACGCGGGGCCGTTACTTCGGAGAGCACGGAAACGGCTGGGGAGGAACTGATATTTTAGAACCTCGTCAAGCAATAAAAGTTGTAGATATGAATTTGGCCAAACCGGGGATGAAAATCTTAGTCACTGAGACTACAGCGCGGCAGGCTGCTCTTTTTGAAGTGTTGGATGATGGTGATGTGCGTAAAATAGCCTTGACTGAGCCGGTAAAACAGGTTGTAGAGTTAATTCACAATAATTGCGAACCGGCGCGAGTTTCCGCTCTTTACACGGGGGGGACCGGAGGCTCAGCCAGAGCGGGGGTAACCATGCTTCCTATAGAACTTACGCGTGCGGTCCATCGTGGCGAAGTCCGTTTAACCATAGGAGGAGCGTCGGCTATGCTCTTGCCGGGTGGTGGCATAAACTTTATGGCTGACGTGGAAAAGGTAATAGCTCCCGGTGCCTTCTATTGGGTGCCTACGCCGGCAACGGTAGCCCCCATTGAGTACACAATGCTTAAAAGCACGTATGAACGAATTGGCGGTCACATTGCGCAGATCCGTCAACTTGCACAATTTTTGGAGTAGGTTGTTAACTATGCTTACACTAGTAAATCCGTACCAGGTCGTCATAGATTCCGGACCTGTACAGATGAGTGTGACTGCTGAACGCAGAGGAGAGCCAATAGTCCGGGAATTACGCAAGCTGGAAGAACCGGTGAACAACTGGCTTGACGACTTAAGGCGCTATCTTTCCTTCGCTAAAACGACATGGCCAGAATTGTCCAATGATATCGAGTATCCTAAAATACTAGGTAAGATGTTAAGTGGAGTAAGTCTGAGCGGAGAGCCAAACTTAACGCCCATGGCTGCCGTGGCAGGTTCGATGTCAGAGCTGGTCTGTGAACACCTGGTGAAACGGGGTGCAAGCAAGGTATTGGTCAATAACGGTGGCGATATTGCCATACATCTCGGGTCGGGCGAGAAAACCAGGGTAGGCATAGTTCCCCGACTTGGGGTCAAGCCATCTCATTACCTGGATGTTGAGGGAAAAAAGATCGGTGGAATAGCAACGAGTGGAAGGGGCGGGCGCAGTTTTACTTTAGGAATTGCTGATGCAGCGGTAGCAATTGCTGCGACTTCCTCAATAGCTGACGCTTGCGCAACTGTTTTGGGAAATTCGGTTAATGCAGATTCCCCGTTGATTGAAAGACGAGCAGCTAGAGATCTAGATCCGGCAACAGATATCCCTGAACTATTAGTGACATGCGCGGTCTCTTCGCTGCCGCAGAGCTTGAAGGAAGAAGCTCTTGAACGTGGACTAAAGAAGGCTCGGGAGCTAGTGGAGAGAAAAATAATTTATGGGGCTGTACTCTTTCTGCAAGGAGAAATGCGTCAATTTCCTCCAAATCTGATTCATCCAATTAAATAGAAAAGCATATCCAATATATTCAGAAATGTAATTATATTAGCCCTTTTCATAAGGTTTTGAACCGGCAAGTAGGAGGCTAGGGTGCAGAAATGAATGCCTTTGATTATTACAGAGCAGTATCTTTAGCAGAAGCTTTTGATCTTATGAGGGACAAACCAAATTACACCCTTTTAGCCGGGGGTACTGATTTATTAGTTAAAATCAATGAAAAAATTATTAGTCCGAATGTTGTGCTTGATTTAAGCTTAATCAAAGACATGCGAAACATTCATTTGGAAAACGGTCACTTTACTCTAGGTGCGTTAATCACACATACCCAGGTTATGGATTCGGAAGTTCTTCAAAAATTCGCCCCTGCTTTGGTTAAAGCTTCAAGCATGGTCGGTTCGCCGCAAATCCGCAACAGAGGCACGCTCGGAGGAAATATTTGCAATGCTTCTCCTGCAGCTGATGCCGTACCTGCTCTTCTCGCTCTTGGAGCAGAGGTTCAGTTGATGAGTGAAAAGAAGGTTAGAACTGTTCTGCTCGAAGATTTGTTTCTAGGCCCAGGGAAAACAACAATAGCAACTGGAGAGATACTCACCCGTGTTTTGTTCAAAGCCCAGAGACCGAATCAGGGTTCCAGTTTCCAGAAGCTTGGGAAGCGCAAAGCCCTTGCAATTTCAGTTGTAAATGCTGCAGTTTTTATCGAGATAGACTCCAAAACGAGAACAATAAGTGAGGCCAGGATTGCTTTAGGCTCAGTGGCCCCTACTCCGATCAGGGTAAAACGAGCAGAAAATCTTTTGCTGGGTAAGATCCTTTCGGCAGAACTCCTTAAACAAGTCAGACTTACAGTTGCTTCTGAAGTGAAACCAATTGATGATATTCGCGCAAAAGCCGAATATCGCCGAGACGTAGCTGGAGAATTAGTTGAACGGGCTGTTCAGGAAGCTTGGAACAAAGCATCTTTTTTGGGGTGAGCACATGAATAAAGTAGCTATAAACTTTGTTCTAAACGGACAAGAGAAAACTGTTCAGGTTGATTCAAACACGCGCCTAGTCGATTTGCTGCGTGACGACCTAGGTCTTACGGGGGTAAAGATCGGCTGCGGCGAAGGGGAATGCGGGGCCTGCACGGTAATTATTAATGGGGAGACCGCAAATTCCTGTTTAGTTTTGGCTGCCCAGGTTGACGGCACAGAAATTACCACGATTGAAGGGCTAGGAGATTATAACCACCTTCATCCCCTTCAAGAGTCATTCATTGAAGAGGGGGCGGTTCAATGTGGATTTTGCACTCCGGGAATGATTTTGTCGGCCAAGGCCCTATTGGACCGGAACCCTAATCCGGACAAAACGGAGATAGTGAATTCCCTTGCGGGTAATTTGTGCAGGTGTACCGGGTACACGAAAATTGTCAAGGCCATTGAGAGAGTTGTTAAACAAAGTACTGTTAACCCTGAAAGGAGTTGAGCAGGAATGCCTCACATGAGTGTGGTTGGTAAAACGTTGAGGCGTAAAGATGCTCTGGAAAAGGTGTTAGGCAGGACTTTGTTCAGTGCAGACATCAAGATGCCGGGAATGTTGGAGGGAAAAGTATTAAGAAGCCAAGTTCCGCATGCCCTAATCAAACGGATAGATGTTGAAAGAGCCCTGGACATTCCTGGAGTTCAGGCGGTATTAACCGCTCAAGATGTTCCCGCGAGCAACAGTCACGGCATTATTGTTAAAGACGAACCGGTTTTGGTTAAGGATAGGATTCGGAAAATTGGCGACCCCCTCGCTCTGGTAGTGGCTGAGACAGAGGATATCGCTAACCAAGCATTAGAAGTAATAAGAGTTGAATTAGAGATTCTTCCTGCTGTCTTTGATCCGGAGATAGCTATGAAGCCTGATGCTGTGGCAATCTATCCCAGCGGAAATATTTTAGGGCTAAGAAAGATTCGTAAAGGGGATGTAGTGGAGGCTTTTAGGCAAGCTGATATTGTGGTAGAGAATAAATACTGTACACAGATGACAGAACATGCCTATATCGAACCGGAAGCTGGTTTTGCTTATCTCGATGGCGATGTAGTTGTTATACATGCCTCCACGCAAAATCCTCATTTTGACCGCAAAGAGGTTGCTCGAAATCTCGCGTTTCCTCTTAATAAAGTCAGAGTAATCCAGGCTCCGACGGGCGGGGGGTTTGGCGGGAAGTTAGATGTGTCCGTCCAAGTATTGGTTGCCCTGGCGGCATTAAAAACAAAGCGGCCTGTACGCTTAGTTTACTCTAGGAAAGAATCTATCATCTCTTCCACGAAGCGCCATCCCATTACGATCTATTATAA
>DAHVVW010000182.1 GCA_027357125.1 Clostridiales bacterium | reverse complement strand
CCCTTGCTCAAAACAGTTAAATAAGGTGTAACTGTAACCAATTTGATTTTCTGTCCCGGCTGTAAAACCGTGTCTTCAGTCGCGCCAGGGTTACCAGCTAAAACTTCTTTAGTTTTCATATCATTCTTACGCGCAATCAGCCACCAAGAATCACTTTCCTCAACAGTATATTCCATAACACTGGATTTACCTTCAGTTAACAGCTTAAGTACTTCTTCCGCTGTTTTAACATCCTGAGGCTGAACCTCAACTGCTTCAGAATTTATAGATTCAACTAATTGGACTGAGGAAATTTTGTTGGCTTCACTTGGCTTGGTATAGTAGTCCTGATACTCTTTCAGGACTTTATCAATAGCTTCTTTGCTTGGTAAAATTGCCAAGCTTTCATTAGCAATTACTAACTTATAACCGTCTAAATAGGAGCTTAACTTGCTCTCTAACTTATCTTTAGTAAGAGATTTATCCCAAAACTCACCTTTCTTCACCCGGGTATTAATGTACTCTACTTGATCATGAGTTTTGGCTAGAGTGTTAACGGCTTGTCCACGTTCCTGTAATACTTTTTGTACAATTTCTTGTCCTGCTGCCTCGGTCTTAACTACCCCAACTTTTTCCCCGTTTATAACTACATATGTAGCTGCGGCGGTTTGGTTATAGTAAATAACGCCTATACTAAAGGTTACAAGGACAGTTAAAGCAGCTGCAATTATTTTAGGTGATCTCCAGGAAAAACTTGGGACAGGTCTTGCCATCCGTAATTTTGCGGCTAAGCTTTTAAGCATTTCGTTCATTTTAGACTTGGTGTCACCAATCAGCTTAATATTACCCAAGTTAAATTTACTCAAGTTAACCTTTGTAATCTTATTAGCCTTATTATCGGTGCCAAAGCTTGAGATTCTCTTTGAATTCTTTCTTTGAGCCTTATTATGCTGTATTCCTCTCTTTTTCATTCTTGCCCCCTTTCACTCGACAAACCGTTCGGGTTTATTATAACATCTATTATTAATACGGAAAACAAAAATTATATCAATTTCTCGTGCTATGCTATAATAGTAAAAACATTTATTCGCGGACAAGTTCGCCAAACCCTTAATAAAGTTGAGTTTACGCAATAGCTTTAAGTCCGCTTAAAATGGTCGAGCCAATGTCCTGAAGCGGCTGTCGCTGGTCCGTGGCCGGGCAGAATCCAGCGTAAGGGGCGTTCGAGCAGTTTTTGGACGGATTTATCTAAGTTACTAGCATTCCAGGTAAACAGAGCGGGAGCTAAACGGATATCACCCCCTTGAAGCAAATCCCCGACAATTCCCACTCCATTGCGGTATAAAACAATATGGCCAGGAGTATGCCCGGGTGTATGGATGATCTCCCAGTCCAAGAAAGTATCGTTGTCCCTAACGGGTTCTATCTTTAGCGGGTTAGCCAGCTTGCCGTAAATTGGCCGCACAAGTAATGGCAGCCAGCGTTTTACCCCCGGGCGCAGAGATAGTCCACTAATATACGGTATTTCAAGCTCATGAGCATAGAGCGGACATCCTGTTAGCTGTTGTAACGCTACTGCGCTGCCTACATGATCCACATCAAAATGTGTAAGGATGGTTCCGTTTAGTTCCCCTAGCTTAATCCCTGTTTGTTTGAGGTAATTTAGAATTACTTGCTCCTGACCGGGAAGGCCCGTATCCACCACAAACGGTTTCGGATCTGTTACCAGAAATGAATGACTTCCTTTTACCTTGTCAATTAAATGAACCCCATCCGTAATTAACAAAAACATTCCCCCAAAATCAATGCTAAAGTGCTGTTGTTCTCCCTCGCGAGAAATAACAGACAGCACTCGGCCACTTTACTTGAATATATTTTGTTCGACAGGGTTAAAGCTAATTCCTGTCTGTACCATTAGGATCTTCAAAATTTACATGTGAGTCGAGAAAAATTTTACGAAATTCCCTGCTACTGGTGGTAATATACTCTGTAAACAACCTTTTGCCACACTTGCGACAAAAGAGCTTGACCTGATTGCTGACAGCATCACGTCTGTATTCGATCATGGATTCATCACTATGCTCAAAGCCACAACGGCACAAAAGTCGCGCCTGAGTGTTCATTTTTCCACCTCGGTTTAACCTTCTGAGCACATTGTAACACATTATCTGGATTTGTGAACATTTGTACTTAATAAAGTTATTTATAGTTATATAAAAGAATAAAATGGTTTATACTATTTTTAAATCGTAAAGGAGGGGCGTACATTGCCGGAACGCATTTTGAAATATGGTGGAGTTAAAATCCGAAACCTTGTTCCCCCGGTTAAAATAAATCGTTTTGTCAACAAGTTGCCTGCAGATAAAAAGGATTCTCTGTTCGAAATTGCTAGTGAACTAGAGCAGGAGGGTCTGATCCAGGTGTTAAACGAGAGGACTCAAAGTAGTATTGATAAAGACTTGATCGATGATCAAGCTTAATGATCGAGCTTAAACAAGAGACCGGTAAGTGCCTGCTGTCCTTACCGGTCTCTTGTTTGCATTGGGGCGATTATGACCCTGACTCCCTTTTCTTTAAGGGAAAGCTGTGCCTGATCGGAAAAGTTCGAATCAGTTACGAAGATATGGATTTTATCCCAATAAGCAAAAGTATGGTAAAAAACTTTGCCAATTTTAGAGCTGTCTGCGACTAAAATAACCTGTTTCGCCCGGCTGAGCATAGCTTGCTTAACTTCATTTTCCAACATGTTAGCCGTGGATAACCCTCTGTCTAGGTTTACTCCGGTTGCTGCCAGGAAAAGTTTGTCAGCGTTTAAACCCGCCAGGCTTGCCCGTGTGAGAGGCCCTACAAGAGCATAAGTGTTTCCGCGAATTTCCCCTCCGGTCATGATAACTGTAACGTCTTTCTTAGTTCCCAACACCCCAGCAATCGGAAGAGAATTAGTTATGACCACACACTTTTTGGATAGAGCATGCGCCACTGCGAGCGTAGTCGTGCCCGCATCAATAATGATCGATTCCCCTTCTTCAATTAAGTCGGCTGCTTTTCTCCCGATCCAGGTCTTTTCCCGCTCTGCTTCCCCCAAACGGTTAAGGAATAAGGGTTTTTGTTCCTGAGGATAGACGGCGCCACCATGCTCTCGCTGAATAAAACCCAACGAAGCAAGGGTTTTTAAGTCCCGGCGTATAGTCATTTCAGATACATGAAAACGCTCTGCTAACTGTGTAACTGTCAGATGTCCATGTTCTTGAAGTAAAAAACGGATTTCTTCCTGTCTTCCGGAACTCACTCGGCCTCTTCCCCCTCAACTGATCTTTCTCTAAGTTTTTGACAAAAGTGGGACTTCTGTGCTTTTCCAAACTGAATTATTTTAGAGAATGGTAACAACACCGTCATACACTACCCCAGCCATGCCATCCACAGTTATAAGCTGGCCATCGTTAAGTTTGGACATGATGCCTTTAGCACCTACGATGGCAGGAATTCCGTATTGTAAGGCTGCAATGGCTGCATGTGAAGTAAGTCCGCCTTCCTCGACAATTATCCCCCCGGCTATGGAGATAAGTGCAATAAACTGGGCATCAGTATGCTCAGCGATTAAAATTTCCCCTTCCGCGAATGTTTCGTCCGGGGATTTAAGAAGGCGTGCTTTCCCAGAATGAGATTTACGACCTATCCCTGTTCCTTTGGCCAAGACGTTGCCGATTACTTGCACTTTGATCATGTTGGTGCCACCCACTTTACCAACGGGCACTCCGGCTGTGATTACAACAGTATCTCCGGTAGTAATAAGTTTCCTGCCTAAAGCTGCCTTAACTGCACTTGAAAGAAGCTGGTCTGTCCCGGAACTCTCCTCAACCAATATGGGTTCAACTCCCCATTGCAAGGATAAGCGTTTGGCTGTTGCAGGGAAAGGGGTAGCGGCAATAAGGAGTGATTTAGGCCGATATTTAGAGATCATACGCGCGGTTAAGCCTGAATGAGTGGGAGTAAGGATTGCTGAAGCCTCTAAGTCCCCGGCGATAGTGTAACTTGCGTAACTGATTGCTTCCGCTACATTTAACTGGGGGTGCCGGGTCGCTCTCGTACCCCAGTACGCACTTTCAGTTTTGCGCGCAATTCTGTCCATCATTTTTACGGCTTCAATTGGGAATTGTCCTGCTGCCGTTTCGCCCGAGAGCATAATTGCATCAGTTCCATCTAGTATTGCATTAGCAACATCACTTGCCTCTGCCCTGGTGGGGCGTGGCTGCCTGATCATGGAGTCAAGCATCTGAGTTGCCACAATCACAGGTTTTCCTAAAAGGTTAGTTTTGTGGATCATTTCTTTTTGATAGAGAGGAACTTCTTCTACTGGAATTTCCACTCCCAGATCTCCGCGTGCCACCATCAGCCCATCCGCAACCTCAAGAATTGAGTCAAGGTTCTCAATCCCTTCCCTGCTCTCGATCTTGGCGATGATGTGAATATCAGCGCCATTCTCTTCAATAACACGGCGCACCGCCAGGATATCTTCCGCTTTCCTGGTAAAGGATGCAGCAATAAAGTCTACATCTTGTTTAACGCCAAAGGTAATATCTTCTTTGTCCTTGTCCGTTACAGCCGGAAGCTGGATGGGGGCTCCCGGTACATTGACCCCCTTTTTAGATTTAAGAATACCCCCATTGCGCACAACAGTCTTGATGACAGATGCTTGCACTTCAATTATTTCCAGGTCGATCTGCCCGTCATCAAGTAAAACATGCATCCCAGGTTCAACTTCACGCCACAGTTCAGTATAAGTAATACTGATTCTTTCCTCGTTTCCTTCGTCAGGATTGTTATCAAGGGTGAACTTATCTCCGTTGTCCAAGGTAATTCCTGTAGACGGAGCAATACCGGTGCGAATCTCGGGACCTTTGGTGTCAAGAAGAATAGCCAGGTGTTTGTTGGCCTTGGCCGCTTCTTCTTTTAACAGCGTTATTCTTTGACCGTGTTCTTCATGGGATCCGTGAGAAAAATTAAGGCGCGCCACGTCCATCCCAGCTTTAAGCAATTCCTGTATTTTTGCACGGGAGTCTGTTGCGGGCCCAATAGTGCACACAATTTTTGTTCTTCTCATCTAATCCTTCCCCTCAACTCAAATCCTTCTCCACAACCTATTACAGGCCTTTTCTGG
>DAHVVW010000181.1 GCA_027357125.1 Clostridiales bacterium | reverse complement strand
GGGAGCTGGCGAGCGGGATGAAAGGGAAGAATTTCCACGCGAGATTTGGGACAAACTAGCCAAACTCGGTTTAGCAGGGATTACTATCCCGGAGGAGTACAACGGTGTAGGTGCAGATTATATTTCCTATGCTATCGCCGTGGAGGAACTCTCCCGCGTTGATGCATCCGTCGGAGTTACTGTTTCTGCCCACTCAAGTCTTTGCGCCAATCCTATTAACATCTTCGGTACGGAAGAGCAGAAGCAAAAGTATTTGGTTCCGTTGGCAACCGGCCAAAAGCTAGGTGCTCTTGGCTTGACCGAAGCAATGGCAGGCTCTGACGCATCGGCAACCCGGACAACGGCAGTTCGGGAAGGAAACGACTATATCATCAACGGCTCGAAGATTTTTATCACCAACGGCTTTGAAGCGGACACCTATATTGTCACAGCCCAAATGGATAAAAGCAAAGGCAACAAAGGAATCGCCGCTTTTATTATGGAAAAGGGAATGCCCGGCTTTACCTTTGGCAAAAAGGAAAAGAAAATGGGGATACGTTCATCAGCCACATATGAATTGGTCTTCGACAATGTAAGGGTTCCGGCGGAGAACTTACTCGGAGAAGAGGGACAAGGCTTCAAAATCGCCATGGTCACATTAGACTATGGCCGGATCGGTATCGCTTCCCAGGCCTTAGGGATAGCCCAGGGAGCTTTTGAACAAGCCTTAAACTACGCCAAAGAGCGCGTGCAGTTTGGTAAACCCCTCTCCGCTTTCCAAATCAACCAATTCAAACTGGCCGACATGGCGACCCAAATCGATGCGGCCCGTCTCCTGGTCTACCAGTCGGCCTATCTGGCTTCCCAGCACCGTCCGGTATCCAAAGCGTCTGCCATGGCCAAGCTTTATGCGGCTGAGACTGCCATGTGGGTAACAACCCAGGCGGTCCAGATTCATGGCGGCTATGGCTATACCAGGGAATATCCGGTCGAACGCATGATGCGGGACGCTAAAATCACGGAAATCTATGAAGGAACCAGCGAAGTCCAACGCATCATCATCGCAAACCATATCATTAAAGAAAGTTAAAAGACCCTGACGCCCGCAAACAGAAAGCAGTCGAACCATAACCATAACCATAACCATAACCATAACCATAACCATAACCAGAGCACAGAGCACAGAGCACAAAACGGGTCGAACGGAGGGGAACGGCAGATGCCGGGGTTAATACTCGTTTACACGGGCAAAGGCAAAGGTAAGACAACAGCGGCCTTGGGTTTATCCCTAAGAGCCTTAGGCCATGGTCATAAGGTAGGCTTTTTGCAGTTCATGAAAGGGAGCCCGAACTATGGCGAGTACCGCATTGCTTCGCAATTACCAAACTTAAACATGGTGCAATGCGGGCGGGACGAATTTGTCATTCCCGGCAAACTTGAGGATATCGACATCCAAATGGCGCACGCAGGATTGAACTTGGCAGAAGAATGGCTGGCGAACGGGGACTATGATTTGATCGTTTTGGATGAAATCCTGGTGGCTGTTTCCTTTGGCTTACTTACAGTCAACCAGGTGCTGGATACATTAAATAAACGCCCACCGCACATCGACATCGTGCTCACTGGCCGCTATGCTCCGGACCCAATCGTACAAATGGCAGATACCGTCACAGAAATGGTAGAATGCCGTCACGCCTATCATAAAGGAGTCGAAGCAAAGGCAGGGATGGAATTTTGAACGGAGTGCAGGAGTGGTTAAAAAGGCTGTTTCTGCAAGATCGGCGGGCAGTCGCCAAACTCATTTCTTTGGTCGAAGACAATATAGAACGCCACCAGATCATGCGCGCAGTGCTTCCCCGTACAGGCAACACGCTCGTAACCGGAATCACGGGCCCGCCGGGAGCGGGCAAAAGTTCACTGGTCGAAGCGTTAACTAAATTAGTGCGAGAGCAAGGGGAGTCCGTAGGAATTGTAGCCGTGGATCCAACCAGCCCTCTTACCGGAGGAGCGATCTTAGGGGACCGCATCCGAATGCAATCCCATGCGACCGACCGCAACGTCTTCATCCGCAGCATGGGCACGCGCGGCCACTTAGGAGGCATGGCAAAGGCCACGGCCGACGTCATTCGCATCATGGAGGCAGGCGGTTACACGACCTTGCTGCTCGAGACCGTAGGCGTAGGCCAGTCCGAAATTGAGATCATGCATCTGGCCGACACGGTAATCGTCACCCTTAATCCGGGGACAGGGGACGGTATTCAGGCCATAAAAGCCGGCATCATGGAAATCGCCGATATCTTCGTAATCAACAAAGCCGACTTACCTGGATCAGAGCGCTTGAAAAACGATATAGAAATGATGCTGGGCATGACAGGTCAAGACAAAGCGTGGCGTCCCCCAGTGGTACTGACCAGTGTGTATGAAAACCGTGGCGTTGATCAACTGCAGGCAGAAATTAAGCGCCACCATGCGTTTTTACGTAGCAGTGGGCGTTGGAAAATAAAATGGCAGGAGCAGTTGCAGCGGGAGGTATGGCGGCATTTGAACGGCCAAATACAAGAACAGTTTAACAGCCTGTGGCCGAAGCTCTTATCTGACGCAGCCATTGCAGAAGGCACCGATCCCGGTCAGATAGCTGAGCAGGTGTGGTCCGTAATGATGGAGGAGATGAAGAAGAAAAATGACTGATAGTGCAACATGGAAAGAAGCATATCAAAAGCAAAAAGAAAGACAAGCCCATTTTGTAACCGTGTCCGGCGTACCGATTGATCCCTTGTACACGCCAGAAAATGGTGCGGTCAATTACGAAACAGACTTGGGCCATCCCGGACAATACCCGTACACTCGGGGAGTCCGTACCAACATGTACCGGGGGCGCCTCTGGACCATGCGCCAATTTGCCGGGTTCGCTACGGCCCAGGAGTCGAATGAACGCTATAAATTCTTGCTCAACCAGGGTCAGACCGGCCTCAGTGTCGCCTTTGACATGCCCACCATTATGGGGTATGACTCCGATCATCCGCGCGCTTTTGGAGAAGTCGGACGGGTGGGAGTGGCCATTGATTCCCTGCAAGACATGGAAACCCTGTTCCAGGACATTGCGCTGGACAAAGTAAGCACTTCCATGACCATCAATGCTCCAGCAGCCATTATGTGGGCCATGTACATTGTGACGGCAGACAAACAGGGAGTCCCATCTCAACAATTAACCGGCACGATTCAGAATGACATCTTAAAAGAGTATATTGCCCAGAAATCTTGGATTTTTCCACCTCAGCCCTCGATGCGCCTCATCACGGACATTTTTGGGTTTGCTCGTGATCACGTACCCAAATGGAATACGGTCTCCATTAGCGGTTACCACATCCGGGAGGCTGGGTCTACCGCCTTGCAGGAATTAGCCTTTACCTTGGCAGACGGGTTCGCTTACGTCGAAGCCGGAATCAAAGCGGGACTCGAAGTCGACGATTTTGCCCCGCGCTTATCCTTCTTTTTCAACTCCCATATGGATATCTTTGAAGAAATTGCGAAGTACCGGGCGGCCCGCCGGATCTGGGCCCGTCGCATGAAAGAAAAGTATGGTGCCAAGAAAGAAGAGAGCTTACTGCTGCGGTTCCATACTCAGACGGCCGGATGCTCGCTCACCGCTCCCCAACCCGAAAACAATATTGTGCGTACCGCTTATGAGGCCTTGGCAGCGGTGCTTGGGGGCACTCAATCGTTACACACGAATTCTATGGATGAAGTACTGGCCTTGCCCACGGAAAAGTCTGTCCAAATAGCCCTCCGCACGCAGCAGATTCTTGCCTATGAGACGGGCGTGGCCAACACCATCGATCCTTTGGCCGGATCATACTTCATCGAAGCCCTCACGACCCAAATGGAAGAAGGAGCAGAAGCTTATTTTCAGAGAGTTGAGGAACTGGGCGGCGTTCTTCCTGCCATTGAAGAGAACTTCTTTCAACAGGAAATTGCCGATGCCGCCTATCGCTATCAAAGGGAAATTGAGAATAAGGATCGGATTATTATTGGGATAAACGACTTTATTAACAAAGAAAAACTCAGTATTGACTTACTCAAAATTGACACTGAGATTGAGCGTTCTCAAATAAAACGAGTTCAAAGATTAAGGCAAACGCGGGACAATTTGCAGGTTCAAGCAACTCTTGATGATTTAAGAACGACGGCAAGCAGTACAGATAATTTGATGCCTAAGATCATTGCCGCGGTCTCGGCCTACGCTACTGAAGGAGAAATAATTACTGTTCTGAAAGAAGTTTTCGGAGAATATCGAGAAAATGCTGTATTTTAATGAGCTGGGAAGGTGAAAAATATGAGCCAAACCCGTATCAGGGTATTAGTTGGCAAACCAGGACTCGATGGACATGACCGTGGGGCCAAAGTTATTGCCAGGGCACTTCGCGATGCAGGGATGGAAGTTATTTATTCTGGATTGCATCAAACACCGGAACAAATTGTTGAAGCTGCCATCCAAGAGGACGTTGATTTAATAGGTTTAAGTATTATGTCAGGAGCACATTTGACAATTTTCCCGCGTGTTAAAGAATTGCTAAAACAACAACAAGCCGAAGATATTTTATTGATAGGTGGCGGGATCATACCGGAGGAAGATGCAGAAAGCTTAATTCGAGACGGCTATGCTGAGGCACTATTTACTCCGGGAACCCCAACGACTGAGATTGTCGACTGGATTAACGATAGGATGAAGCTAAATAGATCAAAATATTTTTGAGAAATACAGTATACATTTCAATTTATAAGCAGGAATATTCGAAAACTTGACGAATATTTTAGAAAATGTAATTTCGGAACTCAAATCCATACAGTGGAACAAAGTTTTTCATTATAGGAAATCATGCTTATCAGGGGGAACATTCTATGGAACTTGGAGCTATTATCGAACGCATTCAGCGACTGTTCAAACCGGCAAATAGAGAGCTTAAATATAATAAAAAGGAAGTGAAATGAAATATTGGCACGCAGAGTATTAAATAGTGAAGAAGTAGAAGAACTACTGATTGGTCTGGCAATATACGGAACAGGTGGTGGAGGAGATCCTGAATGGGGCAGGAAGATAATTGAGAATGATTTTGCAAAGGGTAGAGTATGTGAAATAGTTGACCCAGAGGATGTCAGTGATGATGCGTTTATTTGCA
>DAHVVW010000180.1 GCA_027357125.1 Clostridiales bacterium | reverse complement strand
GCAGTTTGTGTCCAGAAGACCTGATAAACTACTGTAGTCATGGTCTAATATCGTCAAAGTCACGATCTAACCCTGAGAAAAAGTCTTCCTGTAACATAACTTTTCCATCGACTATATCGCGTTCGCCCTGGGCCAATATTTTTAATAAACCGATGGCCTTCTTCATTTTTTCATAGGATTCAGTATCCAACAGAACTGCCTTAGCCTCACCGTTCTGAGTAACATAGACGGGTCTGTGAGTCTCGTTCACTTGCTCTAGAATCTCAGCTGCATTGGCTTTAATATAAGAAATAGGTCTAATATCATCTTTAATATTCATCACAATATCACCCCGGTACAAATATGGTACCAAAGTTAGTCCGGTGTGTCAAGCAAACCCTTCCTCACTTCTGCACGGCCAGCTGAATTCGGTTAACGAGCTCATTATGGCATGACAAACCTCATCAGGGTCTGCTACAATATATCTCGAGGTGAAAACAACATATGACCAAGATCACGATCACTGAACAGGATATCCAGGTGACTCTTCACGATTTTGAAGTATTTTGTCATTACCTGGACGAGCACCGGCCTAAGCTTACCCAAGCCCGGCAAGAGCTTGGGAAAAAAGATTGCTTTGCCCTCAACAAGTTATTTTCCCGGCCGCGGGATATGGATGGTCCCAAATACCTTCAACCCAGTTATCCAACAATTAATCTGTTCTTTTTCATCATCATGACAACCGGTTTGTATAATACGCAATACCGCAAAGGTGACAGTTTGTTTTTGGCACCTTCGCCACGGCTGGAAAAATACAGATCCTTAAGTCCATTCGACAAGTATATGTTTCTTTTTAAAACCTATTGGTCCAAATTGGATTTCGAGGAATTGTATTCTGATTCCATGACCATGTTTCACCATTTCATGTACACAAAATTGGCCTTCGAATCGTTAGCCGGTGCTGAATCCGGTGTACGGATTTTTGCTGACGTAGAAAACTTCCATGACGAATATGATCGCCTTAATCCCATCCATAAGCTGTTTGTCGGAGCCGGCTTAGTTGTTCATCACTTGAGTGTTTTTGGATTCTGGAAATACGAAGAAGCTCATATTCCGGATTTCCATAGATCCAAGAAGGACATCGATGTCAAAGCCATCACCCCGACACCCCTGGGCATCGCGATGATCAATGGTTGTCGCCGACGCCCGTACGAAATTTATAACGAATTGAGGAATGACTACTATGTCGACTTTAACTGGAACGATGATCACATCATCACCCTTGCAGCCAAAATGGGTGTAAAACGGCCCCCCCGGGCCACAACAAAAAAAGAGCCCTTTGAACAAGCCTTTGCTGGGTTCTTTCCGGAGGGAGCCTTCGATGTTAATGCCATAGACAGCGTGGTGAAGCATGAAAAAATACCTGTGACAACAGTTAACGGAAATGTCTATATTTTCAAGGTTTCCCTTAACGGTAGAACCTGGCGCAAAATAAAGATTGCTTCCACCCACACCCTTCACCATCTCCATCTGGCTATTCAGGATGCTTTTGCTTTTGCCGATGACCACCTCTATGCCTTTTTTACGGACGGTAAACCCTGGTCCCAAAACGCTTACTGGGACAAGGAAGACGGCAAGCAGCCCAGCGCCGACAAAGCGGTCCTCAAAAAGCTGGAGCTTGAACAAGGAACTCGGTTTTTATACCTTTTTGACTTCGGGGACGAGTGGAAATTTACAATCCAATTGGAGGAAATCCTTGATGCCCCGGCTCCGTTTAAACCTATTGTGATCGAGAAAAAAGGAAAAGATCCTGAACAGTATCCGGACTGGGATTATGATTGAATCTCGCAGTGAAGACGGGTTTTCTCTTTTCAAGAAAGGCGGTGACCGCTTCGCGTAAATCCTCTGTACCACAGCAATATGTCGATTGTGCCTGTTCAAATAATAATCCGTGCATCAGCGAGTTTCCTACAAGGCCTTTTCTCCTGTTTCCCCTGTTCTGATCTTAACGGCATTCTCCACGGAAGAAACGAATATCTTACCATCTCAGATTTCGCCGGCTTGCGCCGTTTCGGAAATAATCCGGGTAATCTCTTCTACAGCCTTATCAGGAACAACCACTTCAATTTTCACTTTTGGCAGTAAATACACGGAATACTCGACACCTCTTAATATTGTATTTTCATTTTATTAATTGTCCGCAGGCGGCGACCTGCCCAGCGTATTTCCGTAGCAACCACCGCTATTTCCATCATGGCCCGCAGATAAAATACCCCACTAACTTTCCGCTGCCAAGCATCCATTACCTGATCGAACTCAGCCCAAAATTCCGGATCATCTTCCATTGCTTCCGTACTTTGGTCTTCATTCAGAGCGCGACTCACCCGCTTAAGCTGTACAGCCAATTTTTCCTTCCCAACCATCAGTAAATCCAGAATGGCCCGGAACTCCGGACTCATACCGTCAGTTGGCAGAGGAGAATCCAGGCCTTGGCGCCTTTTTACCCGCTGGGCAGTCATCTCATCGATGTTTTGGCCCCGCTCAATAAAACCCCGGCAGATTTCCAAAAGGCGTTCCCACAAGAGAGGGTTGTCTTCGGCAGTCAGCTCCTCCCGGGCAAGATCGTACATCTCCATAAGCTCGTTCAGTTTATGCTCCAGTTGGACCGGCGGCGCCGGTTTAAACATTGTCAGCCCAGCAGACGAAACAAATGTCACCATGCTCCGGAGAAAATAGGACGAAGATTCCTGAAAGAGATCCTGCAGTCCCTGCCAAAGCTTCGCCTTATAGGCCGGGGGCCTCAGGATACGGTTTACGGTCAGGGCCACAGCCAGTCCGATAAAGACGGCCAGGGACCGGATCCCTGCATGCATGAGAAATTGGTCCTGAGGAGCATCCAAGATGAAGACAATGGAAACTACGCCCAGAGTAATAGCGCCCGACCAGCCCAGGCGATTGCACAGCGCAATAATCAGGATCACGGCCATGCCGATGACCAACGGGCCGGTGCCGAAAATCATACCGAGCACAATGGCCAAAGCAACCCCTAATACATGCACTGCTATCTGCTGCCTGGCGTTGCGCAAGGCCTTGCCAACTGATGGCTGCATATTTACCACAGCGGTAATAGCCGCGAAGATGGCCGGTTCGATACGCAAGAATTTACAGATAAGAATTGAAATGGCTACCGCTACGCCTGTTTTGATCGTCCGCGCCCCAATCGACAAACTTACCCATCCTTCCCCTGCGCGAGTTTCCTCATCGTGTCGACAGAATGCTAAAGTATCAAATCCTCCAGTTTGCGCTTAGGTACATGGTGGACACCCTGTTCATCCCGCCAGTATTTCACTTGGCCGGGAGCATCCATCTCCTCCAAGACAACGATTTCTTTCGGTTTCCCCAGGGCCATAACCAACACAATCTCGTAATAGTCCGGCAGCTGAAGCTCGGATGCCAGCCGTGCACGGTCTATGTTGTTGAATTGGCAGGCACCCAAACCCTTTTCCGTAAGTCCCAGCAGGATGGACTGGGCCGCCAGGCCGTGATCCCAGAAATAAGTCTTGCTGATCCGGGTGTCATGAAGCATGATGATATAGGCGCTCGGCTTTTCTCCTTCTTCCGGCCCGTCCCAATTACTCAGATAGCCTGCCCACTTCAGGGTCTTGAAAATTCGCTCGTTTTTCTCCTCCTCATTGGACAACACATACTTCAAAGACTGCAAATTCCCCCCGGATGACGTCAGCCGGGCCAGGTTGATCACCTCTCGGAGGGTATCCAGCGCAACCTTCTCCTCTTGGTGAAACCTCCTATACGAACGGTTCTTAGTAATGAGATCAATGAGCATTACTTATCCTCCTTTGTGCATTATGAATAAATGGCTAATATGCATATTCGCCAGATTCCAACCCTTCCTAAACCGTAAAATAAATTCGAACCTTTGTCAACTTTCATATTCAAATGATTAACAGCCTTTAAACAATTACTAGCGGCATCTGCCCTTGCATCGCAAGGCTTAGTCTTTTTTCTACTACACCCCAGTTAATAATCTGCCACCAAGACCTTACATAGTCCTTGCGTTTCGATTGGTAATCCAGATAATACGCATGCTCCCATACATCCATAACAAGCAGCGGGATACTACCTGCTTGAAAGAAATCCTGATGCTTTTCGATTGTTAGGATTTCCAAACGTCCCCAACCCGGTTGCCATACTAACAAGGTCCAACCGGATCCTTCCACATTGATGGCAGCCTCACTAAACTGTTCCTGGAATGCAATCAGACTTCCAAAATAATCAATGATAAACTTAAGAGTTTGAGCTCCGGGAGTTTTCCATCGATTCCCGACAGGAGCCATTGACGTCCAATAAATGCTATGGAGAATATGACCGGAACCATGAAAAGCAATTTCCCGTTCCCAGTGTTTTACCAGGCTATAATCCCTTTTTTGCCGAGCTTCTGCAAGTTTAAGTTCAGCTTTATTCAAACCGTCAACATATGATTTATGATGTTGACTATGATGAATTTGTAGCAATCCAGTGCTGATAACAGGTTCGAGAGCATTATAAGGATAAGGTAGCTTTGGTAACCTATGTTGACTAAGTGGCACCATAAAATATTGCATATTCAGTCCCTCCCTTAAGATCAACTGCACTTCAACAAAGTATTTTATTATGCATCATGCCATTATGTTCTGCAAAGTGAGCATTCTCAAGGATCTGTGTAAAATAGCGCTAAGAAGCATACACCCCTCTTGTTAGAAGAATGTATGCTCTTATTTTTAGTTCATCTGCCTATTGCTTTTGTTGTTTTACCTTTTCCTTTACTGCCTCTGTAAACCGAAAACCATTTTGCTCCAATTTGCGAAAAGCTTCGTCAAGATCAGAAACGAACCCCCTTTTCGAAGCTAGACCTAGAACGCCAACAGTACCGATTATTCGGATTTGAGAACTTCTGGCGACTCTACGTGACCTTCTTCTCGTCCACTAAAAAGTAATCAGCGCCCAGTTCCTTCGCCAGAACAACAGCCTCAGCTTCTCCCTGATCGAGATCTGCTGTTAGCATCGAAACGGCAAGCTGATTTTTTACCTGATTTGTGAGAATCCAAGAAGCCTCTGTTATCCTCTCGATACCCGGGCGACCAGCTCCTTGTAGCACCGCTAAAAAATCTACAAAATCCTGTTTAGAGACATTGGCAAGTTTAGCTGCCTTACCTA
>DAHVVW010000017.1 GCA_027357125.1 Clostridiales bacterium | reverse complement strand
AACGATTTCCGGTCTGGTGCGGGCTAAATCAGGTGAAGTTCTGTTTATGGGGGATAACATAACCAGGCTTGCTCCGGACGAAATTGTGGCCAGAGGATTAATTCAGGTTGCGGAAGGTAGGAAACTATTTCCGGCTATGACTGTAATGGAAAACTTGGAATTAGGCGCTTATACCAAAGACGCTAATAAAAAAAAGAAGCAAAACTTCGAACTTGTCTTTGAAATGCTGCCCGATCTCAAAACGAAAGCCCGTAATATGGCAGGAACCTTAAGTGGAGGACAGCAACAGATGCTGGCGATTGGGCGTGGACTAATGTCAGCACCTAAGCTTCTTGTTCTCGATGAACCTTCAATCGGCTTATCCCCCCTGTTAACTCAAACGATGTTCGAAATAATCCGGAAAATAAAAGAGCAAGGGGTCACCCTGCTTCTCGTGGAACAAAACGTCTATCATGCTCTGGGAATGGCAGATCGGGGTTATGTAATTGAACAAGGGCGCATTGTTCTTAGTGGTCCCGCGCTGAAACTCTTGCATGATGAACACCTCAAAAAGGCTTATTTAGGGATGTAAGGAGATTCTTATGAGAACAACAACCCAACTGCGCAATTTATTGGAAGCCGACGAATTAATCGTAGCCCCCGGTGCCGCAGATGCTCTGGTAGCTAGAATAATTGAGCAGACTGGGTTTCCTGCCCTCTATTTTACAGGCGCAGGGGTTGCCTACACTAGCGTTGGGCCGGATCTCGGCCTTCTCGGAATGAGTGAAATGGTTAGCAGACTTGAATATATTTGCGAGGCCGTAAGTATTCCGGTGATTGCGGACGGAGATACCGGGTATGGCAATGCCTTAAATGTTATCCGCACAGTGCGGGCTTATGAAAAAGCCGGTGCTGCCGCTATTCAGTTAGAAGACCAAGTGATGCCTAAAAAATGCGGTCATTTGGCAGGAAAACAGCTGATTGAAGCAAGCGAAATGGTTAACAAGATTAAGTCCGCTGTAGACGCGCGTAAAGATCGGGATTTTGTGATCGTGGCGCGAACGGATGCGCGGGCTGTGCTGGGGCTAGAGCGCGCGATTGAGCGAGCCCAGCTTTACCGAGAAGCCGGAGCAGATGTTATTTTCGTAGAGGCACCGGAGTCAGTCGAAGAAATGCGACAACTCAACAGTAAGATTCAAGCACCTACTTTAGCCAACATGGTTGAAGGAGGCAAAACTCCTTTATTGCCGAATAGGGAATTAAAGGAAATTGGGTATAAAATTGTTATTTATCCTAATTCCGCGATTAGAGTCATTGCTAAAGCAGTGAGTAAACTAATGAACTCCCTAAAAGAATCGGGTACGACTCAAGGGGAGTTTGAGCAGATGTTTTTATTCGACAAGGTGAATGACATTATTGGATTAGCCCAGTGGAGAGAACTGGAAAAAAGGTACCAAGGTTAATGGAAAAAGTAGATACACAAACTTAATCTAATAGAAATTAGAAAAAAAGGGGGGGGAGTATGGGCTTAACGATCACGGAGAAGATTATGGCCAGAGCCAGTGGCCGGGAGACAGTACGTCCGGGCGAACTGGTATGGGCCAATGTGGATATGGCTATGATGCAAGATTCCGGCGGACCAAGAAGAATAGCTAATAATCTTGAGCACCTGGGAGTGCCGGTTTGGGATCCGGACAAAGTTACGATTGTCTCAGATCATTTCGTTCCGCCGAGCAATGAAACGGAAGCTCGTATTCAGACTGTTACGAGAGCTTGGGTAAAGAAATATGGCGTCAGCAGGTTTCATGAGTTTCAAGGGATCTGTCATATTGTACCGATCGAAAGGGGTTATGTCAGGCCCGGAATCCTAATGGTAGGAGGAGATTCTCATAGCTGTACCGGTGGGGCCATGGGTGCAATGGTGGTGGCACTGGGCTCAACGGACATGCTGGGAGTTTTAGTTACCGGGCGTACTTGGTTACGGGTTCCGGAAACGATAAAGATTATTTGGGAAGGCAAATTGCCTGTGGGGACTTTTGCCAAAGATATGGTGCTCGCCAATCTTAAACAGCTTGGCACTGCCGGAGCCACTTATAAAGTGCTAGAATTTTCCGGGGAGACGGTAACGAACTTACCACTTGACGAGAGACTAATTCTCACAAATATGTCGATCGAAATGGGCGCTAAGACAGGAATAATTGAACCTGACGATACAGTGCTTCGTTATATGGAAGGAAAGGATGTTGAGTTTAACCCTGTTTACAGTGACCCGGATGCGAAGTACAGTAAAATTCTTGTCAACGAGGCGGAAGATCTTGAACCTTTGGTGGCTTGCCCTCATAGCCCGGACAATGTCGCGTCTGCAGATTCTCTGCATGGTATTGCCCTAGATCAGGCATTTATCGGTGGATGCACCGGGGGGAAATACCATGATTTAGCGACAGCAGCCGCGATTCTGAAGGGAAGGAAAATTGCAGTGGGTACAAGATTACTAGTGGCTCCGGCATCGCAGCAAGTTTTACAGCGAGCTTTAGCCGACGGAGTTTTAGAAGTTCTTCTGAATGCAGGAGCAACACTACTGCCCAGCGCTTGCGGGCCGTGCGGGGGACTCAGCATGGGTATATTAAGTGATGGCGAACGCTGTATTTCCTCAACCAATCGCAACTTCCGCGGGCGTATGGGAAGCAGTAATTCCGAGGTCTACTTGGCTTCCGCTGCTACTGTAGCTGCGTCCGCTGTCACAGGTCAGATTTCTGATCCAAGGGAGTTCATAAGGAGCTGAAGCAGATGGAGATCATTAGAGGACGTGTCTGGAAGTTCGGAGACGATATTAATACCGATGTGATTGCCCCGGGCAAGTATCTTAAATTGCCCAATGAAGACATGGCTAAACATGTGTTCGAAGGGATCGATCCGGAATTGCCGGGAAAAATCAAACCTGGAGATATTGTGGTCGGAGGCGCTAATTTTGGCTCCGGGTCGAGTCGGGAGAGCGCTCCCGCAGCCATTAAGTATGCTGGAGTCAGTGCTGTTGTGGCCGTGTTTTTTGCGCGGATATTTTTCCGCAATGCCATTAATTTAGGTCTACCCGTACTGGAGTGCCCGGAAGCCAGTAAGATTCAACAGAGTGACGAATTAGAAATTGATATGGAGAATGGGGTTATCCGGAATCTTACTCAGAGTCAAGTTTACAAGGCAAGCCGATTGCCTGAACATATACAGCAGTTGATCAGAGTCGGCGGGTTGGTTCCATATCTGGAACAAGAACTGGCTAAGGAAAGTAGTGCCAATGGGTAAGGAGGCCGAGAAATGCATATCTGGGTTGTGGTAGAAGGGGATGACCACGGTATGCGCGAGGGTTCTTGCGAAATTCTTACCGCAGCCGGGAATGTTCAGGGAGGGGTACTTGCTGCGGCCATCGTACTTGCGCCGAATACGGAAGATTTGGTTAAAGAAGTGACGGAATTTGGACCTCAATCGATTTATCTTACGGAAGAATGGCCGGAAAGTGCTTCGGGAGAATCTTTGGCAGAGTTTTTAGGTGAGCTAATTGAACGCGAACAACCAGGGTTAGTTCTGGCAGCAGAAACTCTGTTTGGGAGGGGACTTCTAACTAAGACGGCGCTGCGCTACCAAATGCCATTTTTCCCCGACTGCATTAGTGTTTCGCTTGAGCAGGACAGTTTACTTTTTGAGCGCCTTTGGTACGGGGAACGTCTAAGCGCTTTTCTTACATCCGCACAGGAGCGACCGGTTTTAGCGACATGGCGTGAAGGGTTGGTCAATGTCAAGAAGCGGTCAGGTCTGAATAGCCATGTTCAAAAGCTACGCCCACCCAGCCAACGGTCAAATCTAATTCGATTTCTTGAAGAGATAAAGGCAGATCCCCGGACGGTGGACCTGAGTGAAGCTGAAGTTATCGTGGCTGGCGGGGGAGGCATGGGTTCAGCCGCAGGATTTCAACGAATCTATGAACTGGCTGAACTCATTGGGGCTGCTGTCGGTGGCTCCAGAGTGGCCCGGGACAACGGCTGGATTCCCCTGACGCGGCAGATTGGGCAGACCGGAAAAATTGTTGCTCCGAGCGTGATTATCTCCTGTGGAATCTCAGGCGCAACCCAGCATGCGTTCGGCATGCGTGACGCTAAGAAAATAATTGCGATTAATAAGGATAAGAATGCTCCTATTTTTAAGATTGCCGATGCCGGAATAGTTGGCGATGTGCACGAGGTACTGCCGGAGTTAATTAAGCGGATAAGGGAGGGCAAGGAAAATGCCAGGCCGATGGGAGCATAAAATGGAGATTGCGGTGCCAATCAGTTACTGGCCGCATCGGGCAGGCCCTCTCGCTGTTGAAGGTGGTCAGCTCTCCACCAAGGAGGAGACTGTTTATGATGTAGGTAGCTTTGATCTTTTTGCTCTGGAAGAGGCTCTCGCGCGGAGAGACCGCTGGGGAGCTAAGGTCACGGTTGTGCTGGTCGGACCTGGGGCGCACGAGGAAGGATTGCGTGCATCTTTAAGCCTGGGAGCTGATGATGCAGTGCGTCTGTGGGATGAGGGACTGGAAAGTTTCTTCCCTACACCCTCAATCGTAACCGCCCGCATACTTGCTGCTTGGATTGAAAAACGCGGATTCCAATTGGTGCTGTGCGGGGATAAATCGAGTGCAAGCGCATCAGGATTGGTGGGGAACTATTTGGCACATTTTTTAGCAAGGCCCGTCCTTTCAAGGGTCGTTCAAATAGAGACGCTCGCAGAAACAAACCTAAAAGTAACCTGCAGGGGAGAAAAAGGCAGTAGGCAGATGTACGAGAGTCCCTTGCCCGCGGTGCTATCTATGGGCAGAGGAACAGAACCCCGTTATCCTTCGCTTCCGGCGCGGTTAGCCGCTCAGCAGGCGGAGATCCCAGTTTTCGGTCTGGCGGAGCTCCAACTTGATCGTTCAGATATTCAAGCTTTAGCGTCTTATAGTCATACTTTGCGTTTAGCAGGTTCCCGACCTAAACCAAAGAAGATCTTTACACCGGACAGTTCACTGTCTGCCGCGGACAGAATGAAAATGATACTCGCGGGTGGGGTCAAGAGAAAGAAAAGCAATCTGGCAGAGGGTAGTCAGGGTGGGGCTGCCGGAGTCTATGAATTATTGAAAAAAGAAGGACTTGTATAATCGGAAGGTCATGGGGCAATAAAGAGCTAGTTGGAAGATTAGCTGGGAGGGAAGCTAATGAATTGGGATGCAGAGGTTGATATTGCGGTGGTGGGAGCCGGCGGCTGCGGGTTGGTCGCTGCTTTGGCTGCAGCAGAGCTAGGGGCTGAGGTTGTTGTACTGGAAAAAACCGAACATGTACTAGGCAATACTGCCAGCAGTGCTGGGATGATCCAAGCAGCAGGCACTCGCTTTCAACGCGAGGCGGGAATTGATGATTCTGCGGAACAAATGGCGGCTGACATTTTTAAGAAAAACGGGCATGAAAGTAACCCGGAGTTAACCTTGGCAGTTTGCCGTACCTCCGGCCCGCTGGTGGAGTGGATGGTAGACAAGCTCGATATCGAACTGTCCATGTTCACGGAATTTAACTGGCCAGGCCACAGCCATCATCGGATGCATGCGCCCAAATCCAGAGGTGGGCTGGATCTGATTAACCAGCTGCGGCGTGAAGTGGCCAAACGGGAAGATATTTACCTGATGCTCCAATCACCGGTTACGAAGCTAATAACCGGGGACAACGGGGAAATTATCGGTGTGGAAACCCGTACTCCTAATGGCATGCAAAGGATTGGAGCGAAAAAGGTCATTCTGGCCAGTAATGGCTTTGGTGGCAACAAGGAGATGGTACAGCAATTTATCCCTGAAATGGCGGATATCCTGTATTTTGGTTATGAAGCCAACACAGGGGACGCAATCAAGTGGGGGATAGAGCTGGGAGCTCAATTGGAGAATATGAGTTGTTTTCAAGGGCATGCCTCGGTGGCTTCCAGTCACGGAATACTGGTAAGCTGGGGAGGTGTCATGAGCGGCGGCTTTCTGGTCAACCAGTTGGGTGAGAGATTTGGGAATGAATCTGAGGGTTATTCCGAGTATGCCTTAGAGGTGATGAAGCAGCCCGGAAAGATTGCCTATTACATCATGGACGAAGAGATTCACCAAAATTTACTGACGCTTGAGGATTATAAAAATCTGGCTCAATTAAACGGGCTAAAGATTGCAGATACGCCCACAGGGCTGGCGCAAAAGCTGGGCTTGCCTGAAGCCGGTCTGGCCGCTGCCATAGAGCAATTTAACCAGGCTGTTCAGGAGGGTCAAGACTCCTTTGGCAGGACTTGGTTTCCCAGAAGGCTGACCCCTCCGTTCTACGGTGTCAAGGTAGAGCCAGCATTATTCCATACCCAGGGTGGCTTAAAGATCAACGTAAATGCCGAGGTGTTAAGCACTGCTGGAGTGCCAATCCCCAATTTATATGCAGGGGGAGGAGCAGCGGTAGGCGTTTCAGGCCGTAGGCCCAAAGGGTATATGTCGGGCAACGGGTTGTTGGCGGCACTGGGGTTTGGCTTCATCGCGGGTCGACATGCGGCTGAACATATCTAATGTTAAATGATAATTTTATGACGGACTGATAATAGGCCTGGAAATCTAGGCCCCAAATAAAAAAAATACTATTGAAGGGGGAAATTTAAAATGGCAAGGATTTGGGAAGATCTTCTGACAGATGTTGACAGGTTGGTCATTGAAAAGGGCGGTTACGGCAAAAGCCGGGGTTTGGGTCAGAAACCTCTGCTCATGATTATTGATGTGCAGCCGAATTATGTCGGGGAAGACGTGCCGATCGAACAACAACTTGATCGCTGGCCGTCAGGCGGTGGTTCAGGAGCTTGGGCCGCGATCCGCAATATCCAGCGCGTGCGCGAAGCCGCCCGTGAAGCCGGAGCACCGGTATTTTATTCACGCAATGTGCAAAAGAAAACCATTGCTTTCGACGGCTTTGCGACCAAAACCAATCGTGACCAAACCAAATACCTTGATGGCCGTCCAGAGACCCAAATCGTTTCCGAGCTGGCTCCTGCGGACCATGAATTAGTTATTGACAAGGCGTATGCCAGCGTTTTCTACGGCACTCCTTTGCAGAGCTATCTCGTTAAGCTTGGCATTGATACGATTATTATTGTCGGCGGCTCCAGCAGCGGCTGCTGCCGGGCAACGGCGGTGGATGCGGTGACGCGGAACTATAATGTAGCCATGATTGAGGATGCCGTGTATGACCGCATTCAACTGTCCCATAAGGCGGCTTTACTCGATCTGTGGATGAAGTATTGTGATGTCGTTGACAGTGAGAATATTGTTAGCTACTTTCAAAGCTTAAAAAAATAAAAAGGGAAAGGAGATATTAAGATGGACCTTTTAATCAAAGGTGCTAAGGTCGTGTTTGCAGATAGGGTAACCTTGGCTGATATTGGAGTAAAGGAAGGAAAAATTGCCGGCATTTTTGCCCCGAATTCGGGGGTTCAAGCTGCCCAGATACTGAATGCAACCGGACTCACTGTATTTCCCGGAGTAATTGACCCTCATATGCACCTGGGAATTTACAATGACATGTCAACTGATTTTACAGCCGACACTAAGGCCGCGGCCATTGGCGGAATTACCTCGATTGTCAATTATTATCGCGGCAAGGAATCATATAAAGAAAGCGTTCCCAACCTGATCGAGGTTGGAGAGAAACATAGCCTGATTGATTTTGGTTTTAGCCTTGGGCTTTTGACGAAGCAGCATGTGACAGAAGCAGCAGAGTATGCCCGTGATTTCGGCGTGACTTCGTATAAGTTTTATAGAAATTACCAGGATGATGTCAAAAGAATTTTCGGCGTGGAAGATCCATTGACCTTGGATTCTGCCGATATGATGTTCATTCTGCGTGATTTTGCAAAGAAGTCTTCCAGGCTTTCTTTATGTGTTCATTGTGAAGATATGGATTTGCAGAGAAAAGTGGCTGCAGAAGTCAAATCTGAGAATGCCCAAGACTCTCTGGCGTATTTCGCACGCACCAGTCCGGATTACGCCGAAACGGTATCAGTGATGCAAGCACTGTACCTTAATCGTTTGGTTGACGGCAATATGTACATCGTGCATATGAGCGCAGGATCGAGTGTGGATTTTCTTGCCACGGCGCCTGAATTAAAGGAGAAAGGGGTTACGGTGGAAACCTGTCCTCACTATCTTGTGCTCACGGAAAATTCCCCGGCGAATTTATTAGCTAAAGTTAACCCGCCGATTCATACGGCCCAGGATTCCGGGAAGTTGTGGGAAGGAATTCGCACCGGACTTATTACGACCCTTGGTTCTGACAATTGCCCGAGCAATTTGGACAAGAAATACAGTAAAGGCAAAGATGTCTGGGGAACGATGCCCGGATTCCCCGGAGCAGGCCTGATTTTGCCGGTCCTGATCAGCGAAGGGTACCATAAACGAGGTATTCCGCTGGAGACTGTGGCTAAAGTGAGCAGTCAAAACACGGCTCAAGCTCTGAACCTGCCGCAAAAAGGAGGGATTCGGGTTGGTGCCGATGCGGATTTTGCCATCGTTGATTTGGAGTGGGAACGCGAAGTGACTCCTGAAGTGTTCGGCAGTTGTGACTACACAGTGTATCAAGGTATGAAATTCAAGGGGTGGCCGCGCTACACGATCAGCCGCGGCGCGGTTATCGCCCAGGATGGCAAGATTACCGCCGAATCCGGTCGGGGACGCTATCTGAAGCGCAGTCTCTAAGATTAAATAAAGAAATATACTTTCTGAATTAGCCATGAAAAGGGGAAAGTGTGATGTCAAGTCTACCTAACCTGTTTAGTCCGTTGGAAATAGGACCAGTAGTCATTCGCAACCGCATTGCCAGTTCCGCACATGTCACTAATTTTGCCTTGGACGGTTATCCAACGAAACGTCATGCTTATTACTTGGCGGAAAAGGCCAAAGGCGGAATAGGGCTTATTATTATGGAAGCGATGTATGTACATCCTTCCACCCACGCCCGGCGCACGGCCATAGCAGGTTACGATCCCGAGATCATTCCCGACCTCAACCGGGTTACTTCGATGGTGCAAGAACATGGAGCGAAAATTTTTGTTCAGCTTCTGCATATGGGGCGTCAGATGGTAAGCGCGGAAAGCCGTCTGCCGATCATGGCTCCTTCGGCCATTCCGAGTCAGAGCAAAAAAGAAATTCCCCACGCGATGACAGAAGTGGAAATAGAGGAGATTATTAAAGCTTTCGGCGCCAGTGCCAGAATAGCCAGGGATGGTGGCTTTGACGGAGTCGAAATTCACGGTGCTCATGGGTATTTAATCCAGCAGTTTTTGTCCCCCCATACCAACAAACGAACAGATCAGTGGGGAGGAAGTTTTGACAACCGCTTGCGCTTTGCTCTGCGGGTGATTGATGAGGTTAAGGAAGCCTGTGGACCGGATATGGCAGTTGGGATAAGGATTAGCGGTGATGAGTTTACTGACGGCGGTCTTACCCTTGATGATATGCAGCAAATAGCAGTAGGCCTTGAGGGTACCGGCAAGCTTGACTTTATTAACGTAAGCCAGTGCAATTATGACGGACTTAGCTTTGCTACCATGATTCCGGATATGCATTTTCCCTTTGGTTCTTTTGTATACTTAGCAGCCGGTATTAAAAGCGTTGTTTCAAATATTCCGGTTTTCACCGTTGGGCGCATTATTGACCCCAGCCATGCCGAAAAAATCTTGGCTGACAATCAGGCTGATGTGGTTTGTATGACCAGGGCCACTCTTTGCGATCCGGAAATGCCTAATAAAGCGAAAGAAGATCGCCTGGATGACATCCGTTACTGTATTGGCTGTAACCAAGGATGTGTCGGCATGATGCATCGCGGTTTCGCAATTACTTGTACCCAAAATCCAACCGTAGGCTTAGAGTCGGAGTTAGGGAGCGGCACGATGGCTCCTGCCCCAGTGCAAAAACGGGTGTTTGTGATCGGCGGCGGTCCGGCAGGAATGGAAGCGGCCCGGGTGGCAGCCATGCGTGGCCATCAAGTCACTCTATGGGAGAAACAAAACGCTCTGGGCGGAAATGTTCTGTTAGCGGCTGCCATACCGGCCCGGCAAGAACTGAGTGGGGTTGTGCGTTATCTAAGTCATGAACTTGAACGGTTAGGGGTTCAAATTAATCTTAATACCGAGGGAACAGCACAACGACTAGAGGAAGAACGACCCGAGGCCGTTATTGTTGCGACAGGTGCCCGGCCGGTGCTGCCAGATGGGCTTGCATCCGGAGTTGTTAAGGTTGTGCCGGTTGAAGATGTTGTACAAGGGAAGGTCACCGTTGGTGACAGGGTAATACTTGTGGACGATGACGGTCATTATCGGGCTACAAGTGTCGCTGAGTCTCTGGCCGAACAAGAAAAAGAGGTGACATTGATTACACCGCGTACCATCGAAGGTTCTGATATCGTACAGATAAGCTGGATTACCCAGCATACCAGGCTGCGTGCGGCAGGAATTACGATCACGACCGGAAGTGCTGTTGCAGGAACTGAAGGACGTTCAGTTCTGGTAGAAGATCTCTATTCCGGAGAAGAGACTGTCTTAGAAGATATAGATACTATCGTTATTGCTGGGGTTCGTCAGGCTCGTGACGAGTTGTTTTCAGAGCTGCAGGGGAAAATTCCGGAAATCTATGTCATCGGAGATGCAATGGCTCCACGTTCTATTCTCGAAGCGGTGCGGGAAGGGCATTTGCTCGCCCGCAAACTTTAGGAGGGAAACCGTGCAAACACGCATTCAGGTCACACTCACAGTATCTGAGGGAAAAAGGCTGATTGCCAAGGGGATCGCAGCCTTGCCTGAGGTTCAACACGCACTAGACGGAGGAAAAATCCTCTTGAAAGGCGGTACCACCGTTTCGGCTGTAAGCGAAGAAATGGTCGGGCAACCTTTGAAAATATCGGGAAGGATTTCTCCTTCCGGTGCCCGCACCTGTCGGGACAGCACCCTCAAAGGGCATGTTGCATTATTGACCGGCGGCAGATTCGAAATTGTTGACAACACCTTGAAGGATGTTGTGCCGACTTTGGGGCGCGATGACGTGGTAATTATCGGTGCTAATATCCTGGATTTTGATGGAAATGCTGCCATGTGTGTAGGTGGCGCCTTAGGCGGGCCTGCAGGGGAAGTACTAACCGGAATTCAAGGTTCAGGGGCCAAGATCATCATTGCTGTCGGTTTGGAGAAGTTGATACCCGGCCGGGTATCTGATGCGGTCAAGGCCGCCGGACGCAACACGATGAATCAAGCTCAGGGCATGGCTTTCGGCTTAGTTCCCTTGATAGGCAAGGTAATTACAGAAAGAGAAGCACTTTCCTATTTAGCAGACGTTTCGTGCACGGTTATTGCTAAAGGCGGGATAGACGGGGCGGAAGGAGCGACTACGATGGTCGTAGTTGGTCAATCCGCCGAAGTAGCAAAAGCCTCAGAAATTGTGAATCAAGTCAGAGGAAGTGTAGTTAGCGGGATGGCAGACAGCCTTATCGAATGCCAGCCGGGAGGCGCGGGGTGCCGCAATCATAAAGGATGTCTTTATAAAGCCGGTAGAAAGCAGTTCCAAATACAGTAACGAGTATGCAGGGGAGGAAAAACGAGAGTGCCAGCTAGGGAAGTGTACTGGAATATAATGAATCACAATCTCATGTACCTCTTACTATTGGTCACACTTTTCATTTTCCTCTACGGAGTGGGCGGACAAATCCGAGCTCTAATGAAAGGAAAAAAACAGCCCGGTTTAGTGAAAGACTTATTAAAAGGTCTAAATGTTTTATGGCAGGAAGTCCTTAAACAAAAGCGTATTCGCAGAGATACCCTAGCAGGTTACATGCACCTTTTCCTCTTTTGGGGATTTTCCGTCCTTTTCGTTGGTACTCTCATCGTAGCCCTCCAAGCAGATTTTGGGATTCGCGTTTTAGTAGGGCAGTTTTATCTTTGGTTTTCGTTAGCCCTGGATTTAGCTGGACTTTTGGCTTTGGTCGGAGTTATTGGCCTAATATATCGGCGGGTTGTTGTCCGACCCGCCGGTTTAACGGCCATAACGGAGGACTGGGTTTTATTAGTTTTTATTGCACTTATCCTAATTACCGGTTTCTTAGTTGAAGGAGTTCGACAAGCAGCCACAGCTGATCCGTGGACGCTGTGGTCACCTGTGGGTTTCTTGTTTTCCATGATGTTCCGTTCCTTGGGGGTAAACTTACCTGAAACACATAGAATTTTATGGTGGCTGCATTTAATATTAGGGATGGGTTTTCTCGCTTATCTTCCATTTGGCAAAATCACTCACCTTTTATTTGCGCCCCTAAATATCTTGTTGTCAGCCAACCGCGAAACGGGTAAGATTCTTACCTTAGATGTGAACACCCCAAGCCCGTTTTTTGGGGCAGGCAGGATTGAGGGTTTTACACGCAAGCAAATCATAGAGAGTTCTGCTTGTACACGCTGTGGACGATGTGAACAGGGTTGTCCGGCTTTCCTGACCCACAAACCCCTGTCACCCAAAGAATTGAATAATACGCTAATGGATTTCTTTTCCGGAAAAGGCTTGACAGGGGAAAAGGTTTTTGCACCGCTTGGTCCGTTAACCCCGGAAACGATCTGGGCCTGTACGACCTGTGGCTATTGTGAGAATGAATGCCCGGTCCTAATCGAGCAGGTGAGCCGGACGGTAGAAATGCGCCGGAGTCTGGTTTTAGAGGAAGGCAGAGTTCCGGACGAAATGCGGCAGGTGTTGCGTAACCTTGATAAACAAGGAAATCCTTGGGGTGAATGGCGCGGCTCCAGAGGGCTATGGGCCCAAGCTGCCGCTGTTCCTCTGCTTAAAGATAAAGGAAAGACGGACGTGCTCTTCTGGGTTGGCTGTATGGGTTCTTTTGATGAACGTTCCCAACAGATTTCGGGAGCAGTGATAAAACTGCTTCAAGCGAGCCAAGTTGATTTTGCCATTTTAGGGGATGAGGAAAACTGCTGTGGAGATGCGGTCAGGCGGGTCGGCGAAGAATATCTTTTCCAAAAACTTGCTCGGGAAAATATTAAGACCATGGAAAAGTATGGGGTGAAGAAAATTATCACGGCTTGCCCCCACTGTTATCAAACGTTGAAAAGTGATTATGGCTCGCAAATGGGCGCTAAGTTCGAGGTTCGGCATTATACCGAGTTTGTAGCAGAGCTTCTCCAAACAGGTTCCTTACAGATTACCGGGGACTTAAACAAATCAGTAACCTA
>DAHVVW010000179.1 GCA_027357125.1 Clostridiales bacterium | reverse complement strand
CAACCGAAGGATTTTTTATTTCGGAAATATTGTTTTCGAGATCTTTGATTGAGGCGAGAATCTGCTGAACTAACGGAAGAATCTGTCTGCCTTCAGAAGTTAAAACTACTTTTCTTCCTTGTCTTTCAAATAGAGATATTCCTATTTCTTTCTGTAGTTCTTGCAACTGCTGGCTTATGGTAGGTTCACTGATAAAGAGATGAACTGCTGCCCCCCGAATGGTTCCATGTTTAGCTACACTGTCAAAATATCGAAGCTGTCTGATTTCCATAACTGCACCTCAGTTGATCGATAGCAATAACCTATCAATCATGTTGAATTGATTGTATTTTCCTAAGATAAAATATAGTATACTCCGTTTATGGAATATTGTGAATAGTTAGAAGTAAGCGCCTTTGAGAACAGAACCTTGTGCAAATGGTTGATCTGATTTTTTTGCAAATGTTGAAAGGGTGATACGTGTTATGGATAAGAAAAGTATTCTGGATGGTATTCGGGTTCTTGATGCCAGCACTGTTATGGCCGGGCCTCTCATGTCAAATTTATTGGGAGATTTTGGAGCAGAGGTCATTAGAATAGAGCAGCCCGGAACCGGTGATGTCATGCGGCACGCTGAAGGTTCAAGCTGGAAAGTGAGCAACCGCAATAAAAAGTGCATCACATTGGATTTTCATAAACCTGAGGCGGGAGAACTCTTTTACGGATTAGTGGCAAAATCTGATATCGTCATACTTAATTTTAGACCGCAAGCCCTTGGAAAATGGAAGATTGATTATGAAGATTTGGTTAAAGTCAAAGAAAATATCATCCTCATGCACTTTACGGCTTTCGGCAGAACCGGCCCCTATTCTCAAAGGCCTGGGTTCGCCAGAGTGGCGGAAGGTTTCTCCGGATTAATGCATATTACAGGATTTCCTGACCGGAAACCCGTTCCCAGCGGTTACCCGATAATGGATGCCTTTGGCGGAGTCTATGGGGCATTCTCTTTAATGCTTGCTTTGTATCATCTTAAAGAAAGCGGTGAAGGACAGCTAATTGATTTGTCATTATATGACCCCATATTAAGAACTATGGAAGATTTCATTGTAGATTTTGATCAGCACAAGATTGTAAAGGAAAGAATAGGTTCCCATAATCCATACGTTGCCCCCAATGACGTTTATGAGACTTTAGACAAACGGTGGCTTATACTTCCTGCGAGTAACGAAAACATGTACAGACGTTTGTTGGGAGCATTAGGACTGGAAGAACTGCTCACCGATCCAAGATTCCTTACTAACAGCGATAGAGTGCGCCATCGGATGGAACTCGACGAATACCTGATTAAATTCTTTGCCGGCCATACGTTTGATGAATTAAAAAAGTTATTGGAAGAGCATGATATTGCCTATGGTTGGGTTAACTCTGTACAGGAGCTTGTCAGCGATCCTCATGTCCAGGCCAGGGAAGATTTAATTTCGGTTTTTGATTCTGAGTTGCAAATGAAAATTAAAATGCAGGGCATTGTTCCCAGAATGTCCAAAACGCCTGGAGAAGTGAAATGGGTAGGTCCGGCATTAGGAGCTCACAACCAGGAAATCTATCAAAATATTTTAGGTTTTTCCGACGCTGAAGTAAAGGCATTGATGCAAAAAGGAGTTATTTGAGGTCAGTATTTGTTTGTTTTACTAGGTATGATGCTTTAAATAATGCGGTTTGTCGTAAAAAGACAGTACAAGAAAAGGCAGGTGGTTGCCGGTAATGATAAGAAGGATAGGTTAGGAAAACCTGAAAACACGAGGGGAGGTCTGTTGCGTATGTCTCGACATGGCAGGTTAGTTATCGCCTTACTGTTTTTTTTAGGGGTTATTAACTTCGCAGATAAAGCAGTTATTGGATTCGCAGCCGTTCCGATTATGAAGGAATTCCATATTACGCCAGAACAATGGGGTTGGGTTGGAAGTGGGTTTTATTGGCTCTTTTCTTTATCGGCAATTGTTGTTGGCGGACTTTCGGATCGGGTGGGCACAAAAAAGGTTCTTGCAGGATTAAGTGTAGTATGGGCAGCAGTCCAGTTTGCGACCTTGTTTACCTTTAGCTTGCCGTTTCTGGTTGCTACAAGAATTATGCTTGGGGCTGGAGAAGGTCCATCATACGGCGTTTCTTTGCATGCGTCAGCAAAATGGTTACCACCCGAGCAACGTGGATTTGGATATTCGCTTATGTCAATTGGCGGGGCAGTCGGCCCAGCCTTGCTGGCACCGGTTCTGATCGCATTGATTGTAAATTTGGGATGGCGTTGGGCTTTTGCTTTACTGGGCGTTGTCGGCTTCGCCTGGCTCCTGATTTGGCTTATTTTTGCCAAGGAAAGTCCGGATCAACAGCAGATGAATGTTCCCGTAACGCAGATATCTCCTGGGCGCACATCATGGTCAAGTGCACTGCCTTTTATCCGTTCCCGTAATTTTATCTTCTCAGTTTTTGCCGGATTTGCGGGCTACTGGGGCGTAACGATGCTAGTCCTTTGGACTCCTGCTTATCTTGTCAATGTCCGTCATTTTCAAATGGCTCGGTTAGGACTTTTAGCAGGGCTGCCTTGGCTCGCTACAGGTATTGCGGAAGTTCTTTTTGGCTGGATATCCGATGATCTCTATCGCAAAACAAAGAATACCAGATTGGCGAGAGTGCACCTTAGTGGATCACTACTTTTATTGTCGGGCATATCTTTCTATCTGGTAACAATTGTGCCGTCGACGGGATTGGCAATTTTGTTTCTTTGTTTAGGTCCTGCTCTCTCTTCATCAGTATTCGGTATCGGCGGCGCTCTCGTGGCCGAATTAATCACTCCGGAACATCGTGGTTTGATTCAGGGAATTCTAGTTGGCTTGTCTACGACTGCGGGCCTGATTGCCCCCATCATTACGGGAATGGTTATCGGACAAGGAGGGACGCAAAACGTAATCGTTGGCTATAACCATGCCTTTGGGGTAGCTGCTCTGGTGACTCTGGTTTTGGGAATACTGTTTTGGATTGGCGTTAGACCGCCAAAGGTTCGGACAAGCTCAAGAATGCCAAACGAGTTTCCAGATGTGTGATACTAAGGCCATTTTAAAGGAGTAACATATCTGCTGTTCGTATGAACACATGCCGATGTCTTCCGATTCAACTATAAGGGAAGGATGGCTTTGAATGAAAAAGGCAAGATTGTTGGCAGCTATTTTAATGGGTGTTTCCGCCGCTACCCACCTTGTACAACTAATCATCATGAATTTTCAAGCTGATGTGCTGATGTCAGACCCAACCTGGTTCTCGGTGTTAAACGTAGGAATTGACTTGGTTGTAGTACCATCCTGCATTTACCTGATCGTGAAACTAAGAACTCAAAATATCGAAAGGAGAATTTGATTATGGCTGCGGGGAAAGGGATATTAGAAGATAGAGACGGGCTATTGGTACTTCACCTTAAAGGAACTTCTTACGAAAGGGGATTTCAACACGGCTCCCTTCTGGCCGAGCAAATCTTTGAAAGTTTCAGCAAAGAGATGACAAAATACTCACTGATATACGGCGAAGGTAACGCAGAAGCAGGCATGAAACTACTGAGCGATTCTACCCAATTGATGAAGCAATATGTTCCTCCCGAGTTAAGAAGAGAAATTCAGGGTATTGCAGACGGTGCCGCTTCACAGGGTAAAGATATCACCTTTGAAGATATCCTCCTTGTGAATTGCGTCAGTAATGTGTTACTTTTTCCCCACGGTTTGGCTGATCCCGCTGCAACGACAATGAATGAGCCATTTTCCGATAACTGCAGTGCCTTTGCCGCCTGGGGAAGGGCTACGGCTGATGGAAAACTAATATATGGCAAAAATACTGATTTTGGTGTGATGACACTGCCGGATTTCCCGGTTGTCATGATTAACGAACTCCAAACCGGCTATGCCTCTATCTGCCCTTCCTTCCCAGGTGCGGTTGCTGTGGCCTCCGGAATGAATGAGGCTGGTATAGCGGTGGGATCTAATTTTTCCGGTTCGAAGAATGCCACGATGCGTGGCACACCGGCATTCTTCCTGGTGCGGGCGATACTTGACAAAGCTGCTTCAATTGATGATGCTCTAACAATACTAAGCACATTTCCCCGTCAGCGAGGCATGAACTTTATTGTTGCTGATGGAAAAGCCAAGGACGCAGTTATTGTTGAGGTAACCGGGACAGAGTTGGCCGTCCGGCGCGGACAAAAGGACACCATTTATGCAACCAACCACTTTAATTGTTATCCCGGCTGGCAGGGATATAGCGGATACAACATGGTACCGGGCCAAGCCACTGCGTATAAGCTAAACGATATCAGCACGATAGAAAGATGGCAAGAAAGTATAAAACAGGCCGATCCCTCATCATTCGTCCGCTATCAACGGCTGAAAGACCTACTGGAGGAAAATCACGGCAAAATAGACGTTGCAGAGGCAATCGGCATCATGAGTGACCGGTTTGACGTGGTGGCCGACCAACTCTTAGGCTGGGATAACTATGGATATGCTATCTGTCAACTGGGAGCTCAAATAACCATTGCTCCAAGCGTCACATACTACCGGAGCGATCAAGTTGGAACCATTACTGACCAGCATATAACCTGGTCTTCTGAAATCGGAGACCCGGAAGAGCTGCTTATATGGATTGCGATTGGGAATCGTCCAGCCCAGCGGGGGAAATATATCCTCTTCGATCTGAAAAAAGAGATTCTGGGAGGACACAATGTCAACCACCGGGTTACCCAGCCACTTATGTAGATTGGATTGGTCATCCCGTCCATGGAGTAGTTTGTTAACCAGGACTGCCTCAACTCGACACGCACAAAATTCTGTTCATTGGCCGTGAAGGTCTTGCTGAACACATAGGTCCAGGGGTTGCCGCTGCCGGCCGGAAGCCAATTCTTATCGCCGATGTTCGGATTGCCGGGGTCAACCCACCCCGCTTTGGTGAAAATCCTGTTGTGGTCACTGGAAGTGGCGTTATAAACCTTTATTGTGTAACAACAATGGAATAAGATTGACAGAGAATTTACCTGGAAAGCCTGGGAACGATGAAAACGCTGTAAGCCAGGGCCAGGGCTAATCCACCCACCAGCAGGATCACTACGGAAGGCGGGGTTGGCGGGAGCAGCATCAAAACGGCCAGACAACCGAAGATCAGCGCGGTAAACCCCGGTACCAGGATGTTTTTCCAGCCGAGCAATTTCAGGACAGC